>JAGCKJ010000063.1 GCA_017647575.1 Bacteroidaceae bacterium
CTGGAATTGAAGAATACCATAAGCAGTGTTTTATTTCTGCCTAACTCTACATATTTTGTTCTGTCTTTTTTTATCTCAAGTGCCTCTTGCAGGGCAAGATGCAAATCACCAAGATCGTGTACGTTTGTAAAGTGTCTCATTATTTTATTATCGGTTTAATTTCTTGTCTGTCCTTCGCCCTCTATAAGCCATTTATAGGTGGTAAGCTCTGCCAATCCCATTGGTCCGCGAGCGTGTAGTTTCTGTGTACTGATACCTATCTCTGCGCCCAATCCAAACTGCGCTCCATCTGTAAATGCTGTCGATACGTTCACATATACGCAAGCAGCATCTACGCACTGCTGGAACATTGCAGCGTTACTGCTGTTCTCTGTTACAATACATTCACTGTGGTGCGATGTATATTTTCTGATGTGTTCAAGTGCTTCGTCAAATGACTCTACACATTTTACAGACATTCTGTGTGAGAGATACTCTTTACCAAAGCTATCGGCTGTGGCTTTTTCAAGCAGATGTGCCGGATATGCGCCCTGAAGTATGCTGTACGATGTTTCATCTGCCTCTATAACAACATCCTTTTCTGCCAGTTTTCTGCACAACTCCGGTAAATCGGATAGTCTCTCCTTATGTATTACCAAAGAGTCCAGGGCATTGCATACGCTTACTCTGCGAGTCTTTGCATTGAAGACTATTGCTGCACCCTTCTCTATATCGCCATCTTTATCAAAGTAGGTGTGACATACGCCTGCACCTGTCTCTATAACCGGAACAAGAGAATTTTCGCGTACCGATTTTATCAGTCTGGCACTGCCACGTGGTATAAGCAAATCCACCTTGCCTACTGCACGCATTAGTTCCTGTGCTGCTTCGTGTCCTGCAGGCAACAGATCTACCACGTACTGGTTTATACCTATGCTGTTCAGTACTTTGTGTATTAGATCCACTATTGCCTTGTTTGAATTATAGGCATCGCTACCGCCTTTCAGCACACATGCATTACGAGATTTCAGGCACAATGAAAATACATCGAAACTTACGTTTGGACGAGCTTCATATATTACTCCTATCACTCCGAATGGCACACGAACACGTTTCAGTTTCATGCCGTTTGGACGGACACATTCATCTATAAGCTGGCCTACAGGCTGCTGAAGTACAGACACTTTTATCATATCGCCGGCTATGCCCTCCAGTCTTTCGGTGGTAAGAAGCAGACGATCATACATTGGGTTGGACTTTTCCATTGCTGCCAGGTCAAGCGCATTTGCACGTAACAGTTCATCGGCATTGGTCATTATGGAATCGGCCACAGCAAACAGTGCTTCGTTTATCTTCTCTTCTTGCAACAGCGGAAGACGGTATGCTGCATCACCTATACGCTGTAATATATTGTCTATCATTTTTTTCTGTTTTTAGGTGTTAAGAAACGTGTGCAAACTGCTGTTTCAGGATTCAGAACTACGTCCAGCAATATGTTCTGACGAGTTCCATTGGCAATTCTTACCTCTATTCCGTTTTTAGCTACCGATTTGGCAGTCTTCATTTTGGTCATCATTCCGCCACGGCCAAATTTTGATTTGCTGGCACTTACACATTGTGAATAATCGTCTTCTGCTTCTACTGTACGTATCAGTTCCGAACCTGGTTCGTCCGGACTGCCGGTAAACACTCCATCTACATTACTCAGTATTATAAGCAACTGGGCTTTCATCATCTGTGCCACTAGTCCGGAGAGTTCATCATTATCGGTAAACATCAGTTCCTTTACAGAAACTGTATCGTTTTCATTTATAACCGGAACAATTCTGTTTTTAAGCATTGCATTCATACAACGCTTCTGGTTAAGCATAAGTGTCTGATCCACAAAATTTTCTTTTGTTGTAAGAATCTGACCTACAGTTATATCGTACTCCTGAAAGAAGTTATAGTAATGTTCTATCAGCTTGGCCTGGCCCACTGCGGCAAACAACTGACGGCCCGTAACTGAGTCATCATTTTTTATCTGTGGCAATGCTCCCCTGCCGGACGCTACTGCACCCGAAGATATTAACAATACCTCTATTCCCTGTTTATGCAATTCTGCTATCTGATCTACCAAAGCAGCCATTCTGGCTATATCAAGTCTTCCATCGGCACGTGTCAGTACATTACTGCCCACCTTTACCGCTACTCTTTTAGGCATTTTCATCTGTCAAAATTTTTACAGCTTTTTCTTCGTCATCAGGATTTACAAGCACTGAAACACCGCCAGCAACCAGATATGATGACAGTATGGCACTCATTGAATTATTCATTATCATTGCAGGAATGTCGTGTGCTTCCAATCTTCCTTTAACGACTTCTGCTTCAAACATTTCCCCTTTAAAAACGCACTTTAGATCCCTATTTTCGTTCATAATAACAAAGAATTTTCGTTGTTCCTATTTATCTGTGCGAAGATACAACAAAGAAACGAAAGCAACCGCCTGTTGGTTAAATAATCATCTGTTTTGGGTATAATTAGCTGTTTCTTCCTATCGGCATGCCCCGGTGCATCACATTTTTTAGGAATATCCCCCGTTATTTGTAGGAAATCCCCCTTGCTTGTAGTATTTACCGGATTTATTTTTGCAGTGAGTTTTTATATACACTACTTTTGCACTACAACTATAGAGAAAAATGAGGTCAACATTTACAACACTTTTGGTTCTGTTATTCTGCACAATCAATGCAGCAGCCCAAAATACCGAATCGGATACGCTGAGATTCGATGACGGTTCCTGGTATGTTGGTGGTATTGTTGATTCTCTGTTTAACGGTAAGGGCACTATGCAGTATAGTGACGGCACATTATACTCCGGCGACTGGAAGAATGGCTTATGGGATGGCAAAGGCGAACTTACTTTTCCTGACGGCGACCACTACAGCGGAGGCTTCAAGGAGCACAAAATGAGTGGAGAAGGAGTGTATAAATATGCAAACGGAGCAGAATACAGCGGAGACTGGGAAAACAATATGTTCAACGGTGTAGGTACTCTTTTATATGAAGATGGCGGATATTATACCGGAATATGGAAGGACGATATGCGTCATGGAGCAGGAATGCTGTATTCTATTAAGGACAATACCGTTTACAGGGGATACTTTGAAAACGATGTCTATGTAGGGAAAAGCAACAATGAAGAAACAGTTGCAACAACACAGAACAAACAGGAAACTTCAGAAGAGCAATTCGACGATTTAGAAGACTATATAATAGGCACATTTAGTCTGGACGTTGCTATGGCTACTAAGGATATGTTGGTAATTGGTTTCTCAATAAGCAATTATGAAACATTCTGGGGATTGACATTAACCACCAATACAGCCAAACGCACCTTTGGTCTTGACATCATCCCATATAACGTAGATGAAGTTCAGAACAAAGACAATGTAATTGGTTGGGAAGAGTATCAGGACGAAGAGTTTGTAGAGGGCAAATACAATGCCTATAGTGCATTATTCAATTTTGGATGGTACCTTGATGATTTTGTACAATTCGGCATTAATGTAGGTCTGAGCATTGAAAATAGATATAAAAACTGTGTTGCAGGCGATTATGGTATATTTGAACGTAACACACTCTACTTCAAGACCAGTTTTTCTAATGTATATTTCAACTATGGCACATTTGTCAGATATAGCATAGGCTTTACAGACAAACTATACTACAATCTGGTGTTTGGCATGAATAAAATAGAAGGTATATATACAGGTATCGGAATACAATTCTAGCAATTGTACTCCGACACTATCCATCTCCTTGTTTTGTTGTTTTTTACTTATACCAGATGAGCTATCAGCTCTTCTTTGTCGCCCGGAAGCATATCTATTACAGGAATTTCAATCATTGTGTAACAACCAGGTTTCTGCACCATGGAAGCTCTTGCTACATTTACCAGAACCTGTGCAGTAAGAGCAGGATTGTTTATCTTCATATTGAATGAGAAGAGCTGGTTCTGAGTCTTTCCTGAAACACCTTTACGGGTTAGTTCAACTCCATGTCCCATATCTTTCAGTTCATCGACACTCTCCACCTGCATAACATGAGTTTCATCATTCACAAAATATGGGTCTGCTTTGATTGCTGCAGCAACGTCTTCAAACTTATAGCCATCTAACAGCTCTATATAAACCATTCTTCTATGGATACCTGTTCCTACAGGTATGGTCATAGAAAGTGCATTCTTTACACCATCAATAGCTTTTACGGCTACGGTGTGTCCCATAGACATACCCGGACCAAAATTGGTATAGCTTATTCCTTTTGGGGCCATACTCTGCATAAGAGCACGTACTATGGAATCACTTCCCGGATCCCAGCCTGCAGAAATAACAGCCACGCTACCACTCTCTTTTGCTATTTTATCTACTCTTGAACGGGTTTCAACTATCAATGAATGGATATCAAAACTATCTACTGTATTGATACCCAATGGTAATATCTCTGCTGCATATTTTTCTGCACTACGGCTTGGAACTGCCAGTATTGCCACATCAGGTTTAGGCAGATCTTTTATATCTTTCACTACAGGATAGCCCTCTAATTCCGCTGGTTTGTCCGCATCACCGTTTCTTCTTACTATACCTGCAATTTCAAAATCAGGCGCTGCCTGAAGTGCTTCAAGCACATACTTTCCAATGTTTCCATAGCCTACTATGGCTGCCTTAATCTTTGTCATCTTTCACTGTTTTTATTTTCCGAGGCGAAGTTACAACAAGCAGATGAAAAATTATACAAAACCACTGTATTTTTTTGCGTATTCCCCGCTCTTTACACTATTTTTACATCCATATACAATAATATTGACCTGTCAACGTTATTAATTTATATCTTATAAAAAAAGGGAATTTATGATTGACTACATAAAGGGCAACATTGCTGAAATTACACCTACCTATGCTGTTATTGAAAACAGTTCAGGAATAGGTTTTATTCTAAACATTTCATTAAACACCTTTTCTGCCATACAGGAAGCCAAAGAGTGCAAACTATATGTTTATGAAGCTATCAGAGAAGATGCTCATATCCTGTTTGGATTTTCTGAAAAGCAGGAACGCAACCTGTTTCTACAGCTTATATCAGTTTCCGGCATTGGTGGCAGCACAGCCATTATGATTCTTTCAGCTTTTCCACCAGCAGAACTGATTGAAATAATTGCAACAGGAAATGATGCCCTGCTAAAGAAGGTGAAAGGAGTAGGCGCAAAAACAGCACAACGTATTATTGTGGATCTGCACGATAAGGTTGCAAAGGGTGCTGCTAACGCTGATATGCTGAATCTGGCAACTGCATCACCTGCAGGACAGGTGGTAGAAGAATCTGTTGCTGCACTTGTTATGCTTGGTTTCCCACAGGCTGCATCACAGAAGGTTATTCAGGCCATAGTAAAAGAGAACCCACAGATTTCTGTAGAGGGTGCCATAAAAGAGGCGTTAAAACGTATCTGAACCAACATTTAGAACGATGAATTCAAAGAGACTGATCTTCATACTGACCATATTGTTAGGTTCCTGCATCTGCGGGAACTTTGGTCTGTTGTATGGACAGTCTATATCTATAGATACATTACAGCAAGACACCATCAGGTTGTCACGATACAAGGTTAGCAAAACGGTTCCTGAAAATTCAGAGGATCTTGACAAAATATACTCTGTAGATCTGCGCACTCCGGAAAACATGCTGGAATCCACTGAATATGATGAAGATGAAAACAGGTACAAAGTGGGTGTAAAACTTGGTGATTCCTACCTGTCTGTACCATTCCTTATGACTCCGGACGAATACAACACATGGAGCATGCAACGCTCTATACAATCTTATTTCCGCACCAAAATTCAGGAAGAGTTTGCAAACAGCGGAACAAACAAGTTCGATTTTACAGATATGAAATTCGATCTTGGACCTGCCGAAAAGATTTTTGGTCCGGGCGGTGTACAGATAAGAACGAATGGTTCGGCTGCCATTAAGTTTGGTGTAAACCGCAGCAAGGTGGACAATCCATCTCTATCTGTCCAGAACAGGAAGACCGGTGGATTTGATTTTGACGAACAGATAAATCTGAGTATCAATGCACGTGTTGGCGATAAGATTGATATGGACCTTAACTACAACACCGAAGCAACATTCGATTTTGACACCAGAAAAATAAAACTTCGCTATGAAGGTAAAGAGGATGAAATCATCCGTCTGCTTGAAGCAGGTAATGTTAGTTTCCCCACCAATTCATCACTTATACAGGGTGCCACATCACTCTTTGGTATCCGTGCCGACCTGCAGTTTGGCAAGCTTTCACTACAGACGGTACTATCACAAAAGAACTCCACATCTACTTCGGTAAGTTCACAGGGAGGCGAACAGCTTACAGATTTTGAGATCAATGCAAGTGATTATGATGAAAACAGGCACTTCTTTTTAGGACACTTCTTCCGCGACAACTATGACAGGAACATGGCAATGCTTCCAAGTATAGTTTCAGGCGTTAAGATTACCCGCATAGAGCTATGGATAACCAACAAACGCAGCAGCTATGAAGGCCCAAGAAACATCATTGCGTTTACTGACATGGGTGAATCTGCACATATCAGCAACAACATCTGGAACAGCACCGGCGGTCCTGCCACCGACAATAACGCCAACGATCTGTACCGCCGCATAGCCAATGACTATCCACAGGCACGAGACATTGACCAGGTAGCAACAGTGCTGGGAACATTCCTAATGGGCAGCACCGATTATGAAAAGATAGCCAATGCCCGCAAACTATCTACGTCAGAATATACACTTAACAGTGAATTGGGATACATATCACTTAAAAACGCACTTAATTCAGACGAAGTTCTGGCAGTTGCATTTGAATATACCTACGGAGGAAAAAGTTATCAGGTTGGTGAATTTTCATCCGATATTACCGATTCCGGAAGCGCTCTCTATGTTAAACTTTTGAAATCCAATTCAAACACACCGGGAAGTGGCACATGGGATCTGATGATGAAGAATATCTATTCACTTGGCAGTGGCAGTATAAGTAAGAACAAGTTCAAACTGAATATCTACTACGCAAGTGACAGTACCGGCAGCAATATAACATATCTGCCTGAAAGCAATCTTAAAAGTACCAATTTGCTTAAGATGATGAATCTGGACCGTCTGGACGACAATCAGGCTGCACACTCTAACGGTAAATTCGACTTCGTAGAAGGATATACAGTCCTGTCATCATCAGGAAAGATTATCTTCCCTGTTGTTGAACCTTTTGGTAGCCACCTTCGCAACGCTATAGGCAATGCAGCACAGGCCGATAAATATGTATTCCAGGAGCTATATGATTCAACTAAGGTTGTTGCCAAACGAATTGCCGAAAAAGACAAATTCCTGCTGATGGGTGAACATTCCGGATCATCAAACAGCATTATAGACCTGGGTGCAGCAAACATTCCACGTGGTTCGGTTAAGGTTACTGCAGGTGGTGTGGAACTGATAGAGAACAGTGATTATATGGTTGATTACAGTATGGGTACAGTAACTATTATCAATCAGAATATCATTGATGCTGGTACTAAAGTTGATGTTCAATTAGAAAGCAACACCGAATTCAGCATGCAACGCAAAACCATGGCTGGTGTCAACTGGGCTTACGACTTTAACCGCGACTTTAAGATTGGTGGTACACTGATGCACCTTAATGAGCGTCCGCTTACAAGTAAGGTTACCATGGGCGATGAACCACTGGTGAACACCATGTTTGGTTTCAACGTAAACTACAAACTAGAAAGTCAGGCCCTGACAAACCTGATAGACCTTATTCCATTTGTAAATGCCACACAGCCATCGCAGATTACAATGTCGGCAGAGATGGCACATCTTATTTCTGAAGTTTCCGATAAGGTTCAGGGCAGTTCTTCCTATATAGACGATTTTGAAGCTGCTGAAAGTGGAATTGACATAAGCAGACCATCAGCATGGTCTCTGGCAGCTGTGCCACAAGGAATGCCGGGATATGGTAAAACCGGTAACGTGGAGGCCGGTTACAACCGTGCTTTGATAAACTGGTTCACCATAGATCCGCTCTTCACACGCAGAAACTCCATGCTTACTCCTTCTCATATAAAGAGCGACCTGGATCAACTTTCCAACCACTATGTAAGAGAGGTGTATGAACGTGAGTTATATCCAAACAAGGAATCAACTTCCAGCGAATCTACCACATTATCAATATTGAACTTAGCATACTATCCACAGGAGCGTGGTCCATATAACCTCAACCCTAATCTTGATGCTGATGGAAATCTGCCCAACCCTTCACAGAACTGGGCAGGTATTATGCGTAGTCTGAATACTACCGACTTTGAGACTGCAAACATTGAATATATAGAATTCTGGATGCTCGATCCGTTCATCTATGACCAGAGTGCAGCAGGTGGCGATATGTACATCAACCTGGGTGAAGTTTCAGAAGATGTACTGCTTGATGGTAAGAAGTATTTTGAAAATGGAATCCCAACCGATAATGACATATCAAAATTTACCGAAACCGTATGGGGTAAAGTACCAAATTCCACCAGTCTGGTTTACGCCTTCGACAACAGCAATTCAGATAACCGCCGCAAGCAGGATGTTGGTCTGAATGGTTTGACATCAGACGAGGAACGCAAATTCCCGACATACGCAAGCTATCTGGAACAGATTAAAGGACGTGTATCGGCAAGTGTGTATAGCACACTGGAAAATGACCCTGCTGGCGACAATTTCCACCACTATCGCGGTACCGATTATGACAACAATCAGGTATCTATTTTAGACCGATACAAATATTACAACGGTACAGAGGGTAATTCTCCAAATTCAGAAGATACCAACGAACGTTTTGACCAGTCATCTCGTACTACTCCTGATATTGAAGATGCAAATCAGGATTACACTCTTGACGAATATGAAAAGTTCTTCCAGTACCGCATTTCACTGCGTCCATCCGATTTGCAGGTAGGACGTAATTACATAGCCGATAAGCGCGAGGTTAGGATTAAACTGCGTAATGGTAATATGGAGACAGTAAACTGGTACTGTTTCAGAGTTCCTGTAGATGAATATGAAAAGGCTGTAGGTGGCATACGCGACTTCAGTTCTATCAGATTTATGCGTATCTATCTGACAAACTTTACAGACGAAACCCACATACGTTTTGGTTCTCTGGAACTGATGACCAGCCAGTGGAGAAACTACGAACAGCCTATTGCCAGCAGCAGCAACAAGACTCCGGTCATTTCAGGTTCGCTTGCAGCAACATCGGTAAACATTGAAGAGAACGGAGACCGCACCCCTGTTAACTATGTTGTTCCACCTGGAATAACACGTATTCTTGACCCACAGCAAGCACAGCTTATTCAGGATAATGAGCAGGCCATGAGCATAAGAGTAACAAATCTGGATGCAGGCGAAGCACGAGCTATCTACAAGAAGAGCGCACTGGATTTGCGTAAATACCAACGTATTCAGATGTTCTCACACCTGGAGGCTCCTATAAATGATGCGCAACTGCTTGAAGACGGCGATATGTCCGTATTCATCCGTTTGGGTTCCGACTATACCGGTAACTACTATGAATATGAAATTCCTCTTACTGTTACCGAGCACGGATATTACAACAACGACAATGAAAGTGACCGCCGCATGGTATGGCCAAACAAGAATATGCTGGATATATCATTCGATGTGCTGACTGCTGTAAAGAACAATAGAAACACTCTGAAGAACAGCGGCAACACAGATGTTACACAGAATACATTGTACAGTGAATACGATCCTGAAAATCCTGAGAACAAAATCAGCATTATCGGTAATCCATCATTAGGAAATGTAAGAGCCATAATGATAGGTATCAGAAACAATTCGCTCACCACAAAGAGTGCAGAATTGTGGGTTAATGAACTCCGTTTGGTTGGATTTGAAAGCCGTGGAGGTTCTGCAGCACGTGCCAATGTGTCTATGAAACTTTCAGATTTGGGTAATATCGACATGGCTGGTCAGATGAGCACAGCAGGATATGGTGGGCTGGAACAGGGTATTAATCAGAGAAGCATGGACGATTTCTACAAGTACTCTATTACTACAAGTTTCGACATTGGCCGATTCCTGCCAGAACAGGCTAACATTTCATTGCCTGTCTATTACTCTTACACTAAGGAGAATGTATCGCCTTACTATAGTCCATACGATACCGACCTGGTTTTAGACGATGTAATAGATTCATATTCAAACAGAAGAGAACAGGATTCCATTCGCAGTATTACCCAGGACATCACTGTACAGAAGAATTTCAGCATATCAAATGCAAAGATAGACATCAGCAGTGAAAAGCCTATGCCGTACGATCCGGCTAACTTCACTGCAAGTTTTTCAAGTTCTGTTCAGGAGAATAGCGCCAGCACAATTGTATATGAAAATGACAAGAGCTGGAAAGCTAATCTGACATACGCCTATTCTCCATCAGTAAAGGGCTGGAAACCTTTCACATTCATCAAATATCAGTCAAACTGGCTCACTATTATTAAGGACATCACCCTTAATTTTGTACCACAAAGTTTCAGTTTCAACACCAATCTGGTAAGAAACTATCATGAACTACAGGAACGTGACCTGGAATCCATGAGCGGCAGTAACGATATCCCGGCACTCTTCTCACAGCAGTTCTATTGGGACAGAGACCTTTCACTGCGCTGGGACCCACTTCGTGACCTGCGCATGTCATTCACAGCAAAGACACAGGCAGAAATTGAAGAGCCATATATGATTGTGAACAAGGATCTATATCCGGATGACTATGCATTGTGGAAGGACTCAGTCAAGGCTAGTCTGTCACGCATGGGCAGACCTTTGGATTATCAGCAAAATTTCCAGGCTTCATATCAGATACCGCTGAATAAATTGCCTATCTTCTCTTGGTTTACCAGCGATGTTACTTTCAATTCACAGTATAGTTGGGACAGAGGTACTACATACGCTGACGGCACATCATTCGGCAATATCATCAGTACGAACAGAACAATATCATACAACGGACGTATGAACTTCCAGACACTATATAATAAGGTGCCATATCTGAAGGAGATAAACGACAAATATACAGATAAGGGTAATAGAAAAAAGGCTGCTCCTAAAAAGGTGAAAGCTTTCCAGAAGGAGTACACTCTATTGCCGGATTCTACCTTTACCATTACCCATAATCAGGGTACTTTGAAGCCAAAGGTTACATTCACTACAAAGGATGGTACAAATATCAAGCTACGTTATAAACGTATAGATGCCAACACCATTACAATTAAGCAGAAAGATACTCTGAATGTAATGATTAAGGCTGCATTAGATCCTGACGCTGTCTATAAGACCGAAAGATTTACCGTAAAAGATGGTTTGGATCTTGCAACAAGAGCCGTAATGATGGTACGTAGTGCCACATTCAGCTACAGGAACACCTATAACATGAACCTGCCAGGATTTATGCCTAATGCTTCAGTACTGGGTCAGAATGCCGGTAGCGGCATGTTAGCCCCTGGTTTAGACTTTGCATTCGGTTTGACCGACAATAGTTACCTGCATAAAGCCCAGTATAACAACTGGTTGCTCAACAATGACAGTGTAACCTATACAGCAGCATCATCCGCAGCTGAAAATCTGCAAGTAAAGATGGTACTTGAACCTTTTATGAACTTTAGAATTGATGTCAATTCAAGCTGGGAAAAGAGTAACAGCCGTACCATTCAGTACATGTATGCAGGTATGCCATCATCACAGACCGGAACATTCAGTATGACTGTAATTACACTGAGAAGTGCGTTCGGTGGCAACAACCCGGACAATGGATACAAATCCAGAAGTTTTGACCGCTTTGTAAATAACCTTAATACTATTCAGAATCGTGTTGAAGAACAGTATGTAGGTGCTATTTATCCAAAGGGCACAACATTGGCCGGAGCTGTTTACAATCCGGAAAACGGAGGTGTGAACCCATACTCTGCCGATGTTCTGATACCTGCATTCTTAGCTGCCTACACAGGGAAAGATGCTTCTAAGAGTTCGTTGGATCTGTTCCCGGGCATACTATCCATGATGCCAAACTGGAGTATCACCTATTCTGGATTAAACCAGATTCCATTCTTCCAGAAGTACTTCAAAAGTTTCAACCTGAAACATTCATACAAGAGCATTTACTCTATGGGTAGCTATAACACCTTTATGAGTTATATGGAATATATGAATGGCTTAGGATTTATAAACGATATTACAACAGGTAATCCTATTCCAAACAGTATGTTCAATATTGGTTCTGTTTCTATTAACGAATCATTCTCACCATTAATTGGAATAGATATGACATTCAACAATAGTCTGTCTGCCAGATTGGAAAGCAGAAAAACCAGAGTGATTAATCTAAGCACATCGGCTGCACAGATTGTTGAAACCACATCCGATGACATTACTGCAGGAGCAAGCTATCGTATAACAAACCTTAAGCTCTTTGGAGCACAACAGGGTACCGGACGTAACAAGGTGAATAATAACCTTAATATGAATCTTGACTTCTCATACAGAAATCAGAATGCTCTGTGTCGCAACATCAAGACTTTGACTACACAAGCTACCAGTGGCAACCGTGCAGTAAAACTGGCATTCAGTGCCGACTACATATACAGCAAAATGCTTACGCTGAATTTCTACTATGATTTCCAGAGCAACTTCCCTCTGGTTTCTACATCGTCATACCCAACAGCTACACACGATTGTGGTATCACTCTGAAGTTCTCACTTACTCGCTAACGGTTTCTGAACCATTAATTCTAGACCGAGTAAACTGCAGAACCTGTAAAAATCTCATTCCGTTAATTAAAACTCATTTAACATTTTATAACTTTTTAAACATTTTTTTATCATTTTAACATGTCAATATTATAACTTTACGTAAATTTAAATTATAAAGCTATGAGAAAAAGTATCTTATTTGTTACATTATTATGTTTTGCTCTATCAGCAAATGCACAACTGATAGTAGATTTCGATGGCCGTACGGCTCTAGGCGTAGATTACAGCGACAACTTGACACTTAACTCTCAATTGTCTATTAGTAGCGAAGGAAGGAGTGACTCTCACGTAACAATTGACGCGTTGAATAGCAATCATGCTCTATATATCAATAGAAAAGGAGGAGAACCTTATACACATCACTCGGCTATATATGCATTAAACAACCAGTTATATGGTCTAACTGAAAATTATGGAATTTACACTACTGCATTTAGTGAGACTCCC
>JAGCKJ010000064.1 GCA_017647575.1 Bacteroidaceae bacterium
AAGTATGAAATTAAATACATTAAAACCAGCAGAAGGCGCAACCAAAACATCCAAGAGAATTGGTCGCGGACCAGGTTCAGGCCTTGGTGGTACCTCTACCAGAGGTCATAAGGGTGCTAAGTCTCGTTCTGGTTATTCAAGAAAACTTGGTTTCGAAGGTGGTCAGATGCCATTGCAGCGTTTGGTTCCGAAATTCGGTTTCAAGAATATCAACCATGTAGAGTACAAAGCTATTAACCTTGATTTGATTCAGACAATTGCTGAAAAACAGAATTTGGATAAGGTATCAGTATCTGATCTGATAGCAGCAGGTTTTGTTTCTTCAAAACAGTTGGTTAAGATTTTAGGAAACGGACAGCTTACTAAAAAAGTTGATGTAGAGGCTCACGCATTCTCAAAGAGTGCAGCAGCTGCTATTGAAGCATTAGGTGGTACAGCTATTAAATTGTAATTATAATGAACGAAAATCTTCTAAAATACATAATCATTTTAGCGTGTGTTTTTTTAGCAGTGTACGTAGTTGTAAAAAACTGGCAGACTCTGAAAAACATATCTAAGATAGAAGATTTGAGGAAAAGGATTCTCACGACGGTACTCTTTATTGCAGTTTACCGTCTGGGAACCCATATACTACTTCCAGGTATTGATGCTGAGATGCTTATCAATTTGCGTCGCCAGACCAGTGAAGGTCTGTTGTCTCTTCTTGATATGTTTTCAGGTGGTGCATTCTCTAATGCTTCTATCTTTGCATTAGGTGTTATGCCTTATATCTCTGCATCAATCGTTTTGCAGTTGTTGACAATTGCAGTACCTTATTTCCAGAAGTTACAGAAAGAGGGAGAAAGCGGTCGTATGAAAATTAACCAGTACACCCGCTATCTAACTATTGTAATTCTGCTTATACAAGGTCCTTCATATATGTTCAACTTGAAGCATACAATGGGAGTAGGTATTAATCCTCCTATCGATTGGTTCTGGTTCATTGTTACTTCAACAATCGTTTTGGCTGCAGGTAGCTCATTTATCCTATGGTTAGGTGAACGTATTACAGACAAAGGTATTGGTAATGGTGTATCTTTTATCATCATGATAGGTATCATAGCTCGTTTCCCTGAAGCATTTATGCAAGAGTTGACATCACGTATGTCATCTATTGGAGCTGCAGGTGGTGGCTTGATTATGTTCCTGTTGGAAGTTGTTCTTCTGTTCTTGGTTACTGCAGGTACTATTATGCTCGTTCAGGGTGTACGTAAAATTCCTGTACAGTACGCAAAGAGAGTAGAAGGTGGCAGACAGTATGGAGGCGCACGTCAGTATATTCCTCTAAAGGTTAATGCTGCTAACGTAATGCCTATCATCTTTGCACAGGCTATTATGTTTATTCCTGTAACAATTTTTGGTACAGCTGAACAGAGTGGCTTTGCTCTGCAACTAAGAAATACAGATGGTCTTGTTTATAACTTGATTTACGCTACATTAATTATTGTTTTCACTTTGTTCTACACTGCTGTAACAGTTAATCCACAGCAGATGGCAGACGATTTGAAACGCAACAATGGTTTTATCCCAG
>JAGCKJ010000065.1 GCA_017647575.1 Bacteroidaceae bacterium
GAACGCAATGGTTACTATTACTTGACATATCCATACGTAAGAGAGGATACAGAGGTTCTCGGATACGCAATGAGTAAAAATCCTATGGGCCCATACGAATACAAAGGTCTCATTATGGAGGAACATGAAAATGGTTGCTGGACAAACCACCATTCAATAATTGAATTCAAGGGCCAGTGGTACATATTCTACCATCATAATGACTATTCACCTGACTTTGACAAGAATCGTTCAATGAGAGCAGACAGTCTCTTCTTTAACGAAGACGGTACAATCGCTCTTGTAAAACCAACAGAACGTGGTGTAGGTATCACAAACTCAAAGTCAGAAATCCACATTGACCGTTATTCAGAACTGAGCGCAAACGGTGATTCAATTGCTTACTTAGACCTGGGTAACTACTTCAAGGGTTGGAAGACTGTATTCTACGAAAAGGGTGCATGGGCACAGTACAACACTGTACAGTTCGACAAGGCTCCAAAGAGCGTAAAGGTACAGATTGTTCCTCCATCAGCAGGTAAGCTGGAAATCCTTCAGGATGATAAAGTGATTGCTACAGTTGATGTTCCTGCAGATCGTCAGGTAATTACAGCTACAGCTAAGGTTTCAGGTGCTTCTAAGGGCTTACACCATGTGAAAGTTCGTATGGCATCAGAAGGAAAAGTTCAGGTTGACTGGATTACATTCGAATAATATATAATATTGGTATTCTAATGAAGAAATCGATATGCATCATTGGATTGATGGCAGTTCTCTGCCATCAATCTTTTGCTTCAGAAGCTACTGTAAGCAGCCCTGATGGTAAGTTGGTAGTAACAGTTTCTGATTCAGATGGTACACCTTCTTATTCAGTTCAATATAACGGAAACGACTATCTTGTAGATTCTCCGTTAGGACTTGTTACAGATTTGGGTGATTATTCAAAAGATCTGACATTGAAAGCTACTAAAATCAATCAGGTTTCTGATAGCTATTCATTACCAAATCTAAAATTCAGCAACATAGAATATAATGCTAATCAGGGCGTATTTACCTTTGCCAATGCCAGAGGTAACGATATCTTTGATGTTGTATTCAATGTAAGCAACAACGATATTGCATTTAAATATGTAATGGCTAAGCAGAGCAAACTCTGCTGCGTAATATATGAAGAGAAAACAGGATTCCGTTTTGTAGATGGAACAACCACATTCCTCTGCCCGCAGATGCGTCCTAAGACCGGTTTCGCCCGTACAGCACCAAGCTACGAAACAGGTTATACTCTGGATGCTCCTATGGGCGATAACGCAGGTGGTTTAGGTTATACATTCCCTTGTCTGTTTAAGAATCAGGATAAAGGTTGGGTGTTGCTGTGCGAAACCGGCGTAAGTTCTGCTTATTGTGGTAGCCGTTTGGCTGGTGGCAATGGTTCTCTTTATACAATTGCCTTCCCATTGGAAGATGAATTCAACGGCATTGGTAGCGTAACTCCTGGTATCAATGTTCCGGGTGAAACACCTTGGCGTACCATTACAGTAGGCGAAACACTTGAACCTATTGTAGAAACCACCGTTATGTGGGACGTTGTAGAGCCTCTATATGAACCAAGTATGGAGTATAAGTATGGCAAGAGCGTATGGAGCTGGATTATCCGTATGGATGCAAGTTGTAACTTTGACGAGCAGAAGGAATACATAGACTTCGCTGCAGAAATAGGTTACGAATACATTCTAATTGATGCTTTGTGGGATACAAACATCGGTTATGAAAAGATGGAAGAGCTCGTTAAATACGCAGCCAGCAAGAACGTTGGCGTATTCCTGTGGTACAATTCGAATGGTTACTGGAATGATGCTCCTCAGGGTCCAAGAAACAAACTCCATACCAGCATAGCACGTCATAAGGAGATGAAGTGGCTTAAGAAGGTTGGTGTAAAAGGTATGAAGATAGACTTTATAGGAAGCGACAAACAGCAGACTATGCAGCTTTACGAAGATATTCTTTGCGATGCAAACGAATATGGTCTGATGGTTGTATTCCATGGTTGTACTCTGCCACGTGGCTGGGAACGTATGTATCCTAACTTTGCATCATCAGAAGCTGTTCTTGCCAGCGAAAACTTATCATTTGGACAGGGTGCTTGCGATAACGAATCATTCAATGCAACCATACATCCATTTATAAGAAATGCCGTTGCAGGTATGGAATTTGGTGGCAGCGCACTGAACAAGCGTTATAGCAAAGGTAATGACAGAGGTACATACAGACGTACATCCGATGTTTATGCTCTTGCAACAGCAGTTCTCTTCCAGAGTCCTGTTCAGAACTTTGCAATTGCACCTAACAACCTGACAGATGCACCTGCATGGGCTATGGACTTTATGAAAGAGGTGCCAACTACCTGGGATGATTTGGTGTTTATTGATGGCTATCCGGGCAAATACGTAATACTGGCACGCAAAAGCCAGGGTAAATGGTATGTAACAGGTATCAATGCCCAGAAGGAGACATTAAAAATAAAGACTACACTTCCTATGCTGGAAAGCGGAAGTTATGTAACTCAATATTCCGATGATGAAAGTCTGAATGGCAGTGTAGAAAGAGTAAAAATAAACAGAAAGCAGGAGGTAACCTGGACAATCCCTTACAATGGTGCTCAACTTCTTGTAACAGAGTAAATTGAGATTTGATTAAAGTATAAGGGACCGAAAGTTATAATATTTAACAGTCGGTCTCTTAACTTTTTTCTGTTTAATGTATATTACTTTTGAAAGTACGTCAATCAACAATGAGCAGAGCAGAATTTGATATTTCGGTAACAGATGATACCATAGCGGAAATGCTATGCAGCGATAGCCGTGTAGAGCAGGCTATTCGCTTAATCATGAAGAAATACGGAGAACCGCTCTATTGGCATATACGCCGCATGGTTGTAGTACATGACGATGCTGAAGATGCTCTGCAGGAGACAATGATGAATATTTACAAGTATAGGAATACCTATTCAAATGATTTCCCATTGTCTTCATGGCTATACAAGATTGCAACAAATGAGAGTTTGAAACTACTGAAGAATAGGGCAAATTCTTTGCAGTCTGCAGACGATTTAGGTGATTCTTTGAAAAACAGTGTAAGTGCAGAATCGGATCCGGATGCCGACAGAACCCTTGTATTATTACAGGAGGCTATAGCTTTACTGCCAATAAAGCAGAAAACGGTATTCAACCTTCGTTATTATGACGAAAAGAGTTATGAAGAGATTCATCTGATAACAGGCGACAGCATAGGTACACTGAAAACAAACTATCACTATGCAGTGAATAAAATAAAGGAATATATAACTGAACATTCGTTATTATGATTGATTTAGAGAAGATTGGTCGTGAGATGCCATATAAGATGCCCGACCATTTTATTGAAAATCTGACTGACAGGGTTTTAGCGGAAATCAAACCCGTTAAGAAAAAGAAGAACCCTGTATTTATCTATCTTGCTGCAGCAGCTAGTGCCGCAGCGATGGTACTGCTTCTGTTGAACCCGTTTAATATTGGTTCAATGAGAATACCCGATTATGAAAATATATCGGAATGCAAAAGTATTGATGAAGTGTTCCAGACAATGTCATCCGACGATTTGGGCATATATTCAATAATGACAAACTTTTACGGAGAATCTACATTATGAAACCTATACTTCTTAAAACTGCCCTTTGGGTAGGTGTTCTACTTTGTTCAGTTTCTGCATTTGCGCAGGAAACAATGGACGAAGAGATGCTTAATGCCCAATTGCGGTTTATTAAGGAGAATGCGGAACTTACCAAACGTGAGTACCAGAAATTTGCCGGTATATATATTGAGTATAACGAACGTCTGTTTGAACTTAATAAAAACCAGCAGGATAAGGTTCAAAGGGGTGTGTATCCGTTTGCTTTCGGAGCTCCTTCAGGCAATAGTGAATATATGCGTAAGTGGAAGGAGATTAATGATGATTATTTAAAAAAGCTTGATGCGGCACTTTCTGAAAGTACCAGAGCCAAGATTGGAAAGGCCCAGTGGGAATTGGGACAGAAAATCTGGTCGCAGCTGGCTGAACGTAATAAAAGGATAATGGAGAGACAGATGCAGAATATGCAGATGTTTCAGCAGATGGTATGGAAGGAGATGGCAGAAAGAAGATTTGAATGGAGACGTAACTTTAAGGAGGGATGGCAAATTCCTGATTCAGTAGCTCCATTCCCTGTTAGACCACAGTGGTATAGACCATCCGTACCTGTTCCTCCCACGAGAAATTCAGGTAATAAATAATTGGTTGGTATTTAAATAGTAGTTTTTTTATGGAGCAGGCTGTTAGTGATAATAGCCTGCTTTTTTTTGTAAGTATTTTTGCTAAATAGCCATTGATTGGCTATATTTGTAGGTTAAAAAGTAGAAAACTAAATAGTGATAATATGAAGATTTACAGATTATTTTCAATTTGTCTGTCTGTGTTAATCTCTGCTAACTGCCTGGCTAATAGTGGTATGACACAGGAATTGTATATCAATGAGATTATGCAGTCCACATTTGGTGGTACAGTGGACAGACTTAAAGAGTATCCTGACGGGTGGGTAGAAATATATAATCCCGGTCCTAATGACATCTCATTAAAGAACTACAGGATAAGCAAGAAGAATAAGTTCAGCAAGGGTTATACATTGCCCGATTACACTATTCCTGCAGGAGGATATCATGTTATAATATGTGATAAGGAGGATTTAGTTTCATATTCAACTACATATCCTGATGTGGTAAGAGAGATACATACAGATTTCAGACTTTCAACAGACGAAGAAGGCGGTGTTTATCTGTTTAATCCTTCAGGTGCTTTGGTAGATTCTGTACATCTTCCCAAGATGCTGGCTATGAATGTTGGCTATGGCCGTCTTACAGATGGAGCAGATTCATTAGGGCATGAATTACAGGTAACCAGAGGAGAGACCAACAGAGGAGGACATGGTCAGGTTCTGCCTGCTCCAAACTTAAGTCCAAACAGTTGGGCATCTCAGGAGGTTTCTCCACAGAATGTAAAGGCTGTAAAAGTTAGAAAGATGCCTGATGGAACCAAAACACCAGATGGAACCACTGTGCGTTATACACTGGACGGAAGTGAACCAACTGAAGAGAGTGAAATAATGCCCAGCATTGGCTTAATGATAACTGAAAATACGGTTATCAAGGCTGCAATGTATAAAGAGGGCTATATAAGGTCAGAAACCACAACCAGAGTATATCTATTCCATAATCGCGAAATTGGCATTCCAATTATATCTTTAGTAATGGATCATGATGATCTGTATTCAGATGATTACGGTATAATTTCAAATAATATGACCAATCAGGACAGGAACAACTGGCGCCGTCCTGCTGTATTGGACTATTTTAGCCGAGGTGGAAAAACAACTTATCTGCACATGCCTACTGAGGTGAGGATATCAGGAGCATGGTCTCGCGAAGCAGCGTTAAAATCAATGATTATATATGCTGATAAACGATTCGGCACAGCCGATTATATCAACGCACCATTCTGGTCAACTTCGCGTCCTGAAGCCAAGAAGGTAAAATCGTTCTCAATTAGAAATTCTGGTAACGATTTTGGTAATTCAATGTTCCGAGATGCTGTATCACAGATGATTATGGGTTTAAATACTGACCTTGACTGGATGGCAGCTCAGCCTGCTATATTCTATCTGAATGGAGAATATAATGGTATTATGAATATACGCGAACGTGGTAACGAAGATAACGTATGGACCCATTATGATGGTCTGGAAGATATTACACTTCTGGAAAATGGAACATTGAAAGAGGGTGATTATCAGGAGTTCCTGGATTTTGAAGAGTTTTATTCTCAACCAGGACATACACTGGAAGAATATGAAGAGCGTATGGATGTGGTAGAATTTACCAACTGGATGATTACCAATATTTATCAGAGCAATACCGATTTCCCGGGTAACAATAACGTTATGTGGAAACCTATGACAGAAGATGGTCGCTGGCGTTTTATCATAAAGGATGTGGACAGAGCATTTGGTATCTGGGGACACTCTTACGATGAAGAGTATCTGAAATGGGTTACAAGAAATCCGTCTAACATTGGCGACGGTGAAACCGCAAATTCTGAATACCACACCAGACTATTCCGCAATCTATTGGATATACCAGAATACAGAGACCTGTTTATAGACCATTTCTCTGTCTATATGGGCGATTTCCTTAACAGCGGCTATATCAGTAGCCTGATTGATTGGTTTGCTGAACAGATGGAACCGGAATGGGATGCATTCAGTGCACTATATGGCACAAATTCAAAGAGCGGCTGGAAAAACGAAATTAGCAGTATGAAATCATGGGCAACCAACAGAACAGAATCAATGTATGATCAGATACAGGAGTTCTTTGATTTAGGTTCACAAGTTAAAGTCAGAGTAAATGATAAGGTGTCAACACCAACATATTATCAGGTTAAGATAAATGGCGTTCCATTAACAAAGGGTACTCTAAACGGTAAGTTATATACTGGAAGGGAATATACATTTACAGCCGATTATAACGATACACAGTATGATATAATTGGATGGAATGTGATAACAGAGAAGCCTTCAGGTGCCAAGTACACGGAACAGTATCTTGAAGAGGATCTTACCTACATTATTCCAGAAGGTTTAAAGTCAGTAAGTGTAAATGCTATTCTTGGCACAAATGGTATAGAAGATTATCCTGTAACAGAGAGTGTTCAGGATGTAATAAGTACGGTATATTATAATGCTCAGGGTATAAGTTCAGATGTTCCTTTCAAGGGTTTGAACAATGTTAAGCAGACACTTGAAGATGGCAGAGTAATTATAACCAAGAAGTTTATAGAGTAACATTCCTGTTAGAAGTTTCTTGGAGTTTATATCAAAGATACGCATTAAGATTAAATGAAGAGCTCGGCATTGACTTGCCGGGCTCTTATTGTATTAATCGCATCAATGAAAACACATTAACATATCGCCTACAAAGAGATATACTTATCTCCTTTAAACTCTGCATATATGTATCTGTAGTAATCAGACTACATGATAGTATTGCTAAACTGTTGGTTATAATACTTTATCAAGTATCATAAAAAAAGATCGGTCGGAAAAACCGACCGATCCAATCACGGAATTTATATAGATTGTTACTTAATAAGAACTTTCTCTATAACACGCTGTCCGTTTGCACCTGTGCTGATGCGGATGTTAACACCTGCGTTAGGTTCAGTTACCTGCATACCGTTCAGGTTGTAGAACTCAACCTTTGAAGGAGCTACAATTGCATTTACACCTGTGTAAGCTTCGCCCATA
>JAGCKJ010000066.1 GCA_017647575.1 Bacteroidaceae bacterium
GAAACATTTCAAACCACGTTCTTTCATGCCTGCAAACGCTTGTGGGCTTGTAACTTCGTGACAGTACATTCTGTCTATGTAAAGCTGAGTTGGGCCATCTTCAATCTGCTGCACTATATGTGCGTCCCATATCTTATCAAATAGTGTATTCTTGCTCATAGTTACATCCTGAATTTGTTTATACAATCTATGTATGCTTCCACAGAAGCTGCAATAATATCTGTATTGGCACCAAAACCGTAGTAAATGTGACCGTCATATTCTACCTGAGTGTGAACTTTACCCATATCATCACTACCCTTGCTGATAGCCTGAATGGTGAATTCCTGCAGAACCATATGTCTGTTTATAATCTTTTTAAGCGCATTTATAGCTGCATCTACAGGACCGTTTCCGGTAGAAGAGGCTTCCTGCTTTTTACCATCAATATTCAGTACCAGTGTGGCTTCCGATTGTATGCCTACACCGCTTGTAACTTTCATAAATTCAAGCTTTATGCGTCTGTTTTGTGAACGGTCGGCTCCAGCCAAAAGCAGAATGTCGTCATCGTTGATATCTTTCTTTTTGTCTGCCAGTTTAAGGAACTCCTGATATACGTTATCAAGTTGTTCTTTATTCAGCTCTATACCCAGAAACTTTAATCTGTTTTTTAAAGCTGCCCTGCCGCTGCGTGCTGTAAGAACAATAGAATTATCGTCTATGCCAACATCGTGGGGATCTATAATTTCGTAGGTTTGAACATTCTTCAGCACTCCGTCCTGATGTATTCCCGATGAGTGTGCAAAAGCATTTCTTCCCACAATAGCTTTATTTGGCTGAATAGGCATATTCATAAGGTTGGATACCATACGGCTGGTGGGGAATATTTTGTTGGTCTTTATGCCAGTTTCAATACCTAAACCATTATGGCTTTTAAGGATCATGGCAATCTCTTCAAGTGAAGTGTTGCCAGCCCTTTCACCAATTCCATTTATTGTTACTTCAACCTGTCTGGCACCATTCAGTATTCCTGCCATTGTGTTGGCAGTGGCCATTCCCAAATCGTTATGACAGTGAGTAGAGATGATAGCTTTATCTATACCATTCACGTTTTCCATCAGGAACCTTATTTTTCTGCCATATTCATCGGGAAGACAGTATCCTGTGGTATCGGGTATATTTATTGTAGTAGCGCCTGCTTTAATGACCGCCTCAATAACAGTTGCCAGATATTCATTGTCAGTGCGTCCTGCATCTTCTGCATAGAATTCCACATCTTCTACATATTTTTTGGCATACTTTACAGCTGCCACTGCACGTTCCAGAATCTCCTGACGTGTAGATGCAAACTTGTATTTGATATGTTCATCAGAAGTGCCTATGCCGGTATGAATACGTTTGTGTTTTGCGTATTGTAATGATTCAGCAGCAATATCAATATCTTTTTCAACAGCTCTGGTAAGTGCGCAAATAATTGGTGAATTTACTGCCTTTGAAATCTCTATAACTGAATTGAAGTCGCCCGGGCTGGAAATAGGAAATCCAGCCTCAATAATGTCAACTCCCAATAGTTCAAGTTGTTTTGCAACCTGAATCTTTTCTACTGTGTTTAGTTGACATCCCGGAACCTGTTCGCCATCGCGAAGGGTCGTGTCGAAAATTAAAATCCTCTCTGACATACCGCTAAATTATAAAATAGTTTCAAAAAAAAAGCCTTTCGCACCTGGAAGTGAGAAAGGCTATATATAAATCTTATCTGTTTTTACCTGATTTCTATACACGAATCTCACTTCCGCTGTTACATAACAGTAGAATAATAATACCGCATAGTAGAATATTTGCAAAAACGTTAATCATTTTCAAAATCTCATTTTTCTGCTTTTCAGCGCCGCAAATTTATAGACAATTTCTGATAAACATTATTCAGAAGAAACTTTTTTTCAATTTAGTCGCAATTTTTCGCTTATTAGTTCTGCTTATTGTAGTTCTTTTTTAATGTAGTGTGTCAACCATAATTTATCTGTAATGGTGGTTTGGAGGGTTGTTGTTTGATGATATAAAATAATTGAGCTACTTTTACTCGGCAATTTTAAATAGATAGAATGGATATAATAGTATTTGTATTGGCAGTAGTAGTCGTCGGGTTGTTGGTATGCCTATTTGTTTGTATAAAAAAGCATGCAGTGGTAGAAAAAACAAAAGATGTGCTGCTGCAAGATGTAGAGCGTTTGCAAACTGAACGTGAAAAACTGGTTGCAGATGTAGAATTATTGCGTGAAGAAAAGAGTGCTATTGCCATAGAAAATGGAGTACTTAAAGAGAAATTGGATAATGCTGCCACTGTTTTCAAAGGGGAACAGGCCAGGCATAAAGATGCACTTGAAGAGCAGAAGAGATATTTTGCAGATATGATGGCAAGTGTTTCTGATAAGGTGCAGGTTGCTACTGATAAATTATTGAAAAAACGCCAGAAAGAGTTTGAGGAGAGTAGTGTTACAAATCTTGGGCAGATAGTTAATCCGCTAAAGGAGACCATAGACAAGATGAAGAACGCTATGGCCGATAGCGCAAAAGAACAGACTGAAATGAGTAGCGCCATGAAGGAGAATATTCGCCATTTGATGGAACAGACTAAAGCTACAAAGAGCAGTGCAGATGAACTGGCTAAGGCATTGAAACATGGAACCAAAGTACAGGGTGACTGGGGCGAGACGATATTGGATGAACTACTTCATAGCCAAGGGTTTACAAAAGGAGTACATTATGATGTTCAGGCTACTATGCGTGATGCTGACGGTAAAACAATTCATAATGCGACAGGCGGCACAATGCGTCCGGATGTAATACTTCATTTGGATGAACAGCGTGATGTTATAATAGATTCAAAGGTGTCGCTGACCGCATTTATGGATTACGTAAATGCAGAAAATGAGGCAGACAGGCAGAGATATCTTAAACAACATGTAGAGAGCCTGCAAAAGCATGTAAAGGAACTTTCTGTAAAGGACTATTCGTTATATATTGCATCTCCAAAGTTGAAGATGGATTATGTGATAATGTTTGTGCCGCACACAGGTGCCTTATGGACAGCTTTGAATGAGCAACCCGATTTATGGCGCAGAGCTATGGATATGAACGTATTTGTGGCAGACGAACAGACCCTGTTCGCAGCGTTGCGCATAATAAATCTTACCTGGACTCAGATAGTTCAGGCACAGAATCATGAACGCGTGTATGCTTTGGCCAATGAAATGCTTGACAGGGTGGGGCAGTTCTATGAAAGATTCCAGTCAATAGGGGCTGCTCTGGATAAGGCTAAGGTGGCCTACGATGATGCAGGTAAAAAACTGGAACCGTCAGGTCAAAGCATAATCCAGACAGGCAACAAGCTGAAGAAGCTTGGCGCCAAACAGAACGATAAACATCCGATTCCTGAGATTATATCAGATGGAGAGCTTTCTTAATACGTTGATAAGTTCTTCCTTAATAGGCTTGTCTTTTTTGATGGCCTTAGTGAAGGGAACATAAACCATTTCGTCTTCATCAATACCTATCATTACATTGCGTTGACCTTCAAGAAGTGCTTCAATGCTGGCTGTGCCCATTCGGCTTGCCAGTATTCTGTCGTATGCAGTAGGACGTCCTCCACGTTGCAGATGACCTAATATACTTACACGTACGTCAAAGTTCGGGTACTCTTTCTGTACACGTTCTGCATAGTGGAATGCACCTCCCTCCTTACCTTCGGCTACAAGCACAATGCTACTGTTTTTAGATTTGCGGAATCCGTTCTGAATAAGTTCATCCAGCTGGTCAACCTCTGTTTCACGTTCGGGGATGATAGCAGCTTCTGCTCCTGCTGCTATGGCACCATTAAGTGCAAGAAAACCGGATTCGCGTCCCATTACTTCCACAAAGAACAGACGTTCGTGTGATGTAGCTGTATCACGTATTTTATCAACACATTCCAAAATGGTGTTAAGGGCAGTGTCGTAACCAATGGTAGAATCGGTACCATACAGATCGTTGTCGATAGTGCCTGGTAAACCTATGCATGGTATGTCGTATTCCTGTGCAAAGATACGTGCACCAGTCAGAGATCCATCGCCACCTATTACTATAAGAGCATCAATACCGTGTTTCTGCATATTGGCGTATGCCATTTCTCTGCCTTCCGGTGTTAAGAACTCTTTGCAACGGGCTGTTTTGAGAATGGTTCCGCCCTGCTGAATTATATTACTTACGTTTTCTGTCTTGAAATCGGTGATTTCGTCTGTTACCAGACCTTTGAAACCACGGTATATGCCTTTAACTTTAAGTCCATTGTATATAGCAGAACGTGTTATAGCACGTATGGCTGCATTCATTCCAGGAGCATCGCCTCCTGATGTTAAAACTCCAATACAATTAATTTTTGTTCCCATTTTTGCAATCAAGATAATCAATAATGTGGTTGCGGCACTCTTCCATTAGCCATTTGGGTGTAGATGTGGCGCCGCAAATTCCAATAGATTCTACACTATCTATAATAAGACTTGTATCTATATCTTCCTTTCCTTCAATATGGTAGGAATGAGGATTTACACTTAGACATTCGTTATACAATACCTTACCGTTTGAACTCTTTTTACCTGCAACAAAGAAGACCAGACTGTGGGAAGCTGCAAATTCGCGTATATGCTCCCTGCGTCGGGATACCTGTCCGCAAACGGTGTTATGATGTATGAACTCTATGTTTTTGTCAATTCTCTCCTTTATGGTTTCTATCAGTTTGTTGTAACTTGAGGCAGATTTTGTGGTCTGGGAATAGAGATAGATGTTTTTGGAGAAATCAATCTGTTCAATCTCATCTATGTTTTCTATAACCAGTGCTGTGCCATCTGTCTGGCCAACCAGACCAAGTACTTCGGCGTGTCCTCTCTGACCGAATATTACTATCTGTCCCTGAGAGATATCCATGTTAAGGTACTGATTGTGTATGCGTTGCTGTAGCTTTAATACCACAGGACAGGTAGCATCTACTAAAGTGATATTGTTGAGCTTAGCAGTTTTGTAGGTAGATGGTGGTTCTCCGTGTGCCCTGAACAGAACTTTGGCATTCGACAAATTGGCAAACTGTTCGTGGTTGATTGTGCAGAGCCCCATATCGGACAGACGCTGACACTCTATATCGTTATGGACAATATCGCCCAAACAGTATAAAGGCTCTTCCTGCTTCAGCTCTTCTTCTGCTTTTCCTATTGCAGACAATACACCAAAACAGAAACCGGATTCCTGATCTATCTCTACCTTCATATTTATTATAATGTGGCTTTACTGAACTGTTCCATCAGCCATTTATCCTGCTCCTGAAGAGTAAGATTGCTGTTGTCCAGTACAATGGCGTCATCGGCCTGTTTAAGTGGTGATATTTCCCTGTGAGAATCTATATAGTCACGCTCTTTTACGTTCTTGAGTATATCATCATAATCGGGAGTTTCACCCTTTTCTACCATTTCATCATATCTGCGTTTAGCGCGAATTTCAGCGCTGGCAGTAACAAATATTTTCAGTTCAGCATTTGGATAAACTACAGTGCCTATATCGCGACCGTCCATAACCACTGCACCGCCTGCGCCCATTTTGCGCTGTTCTTCAACCATTGCTTCACGTACAAAACCTATAGTGGCAATAGGGCTTACTTTACCAGAGACCTCCATTCCACGTATCTCCTTTTCTACATTTTCTCCATTAAGCATTGTTATCTGTTTGCCGGAATCGTCTTTGGAGAATGATATGTGAATATTGCCGATTTCACTCTTTAAAGCATCTGTATCAATGCCTGTGGCTGTGAAGAAACCGCGTCTGATACTATAAAGTGTAACTGCGCGATACATGGCGCCAGTATCAACGTAAGTATAACCTACTTTTGCGGCAAGGCTCTTTGCCATAGTACTTTTACCGCAGGATGAATGTCCGTCAATAGCAACAATTATTCTTTTCATATTATTAAAGGTTGTATGCAAAATTAATAAGAAGTGATGATGTGGAAACCTGGTATTGTCCGTAAGAGATTCCTAATGCTATCTTATTGAGATTTAGTCCGGAACCGATGTAAACGCCACAAAGTCCCTTTCTGCCCTCTCCTGAAAGTTCTGATCGGTTACGAAGATTACAGCCTGCTGCCATATACAACTGTTCGGTAATGTTAAAATCGGTGCCAAATGAGATGTGTTCAGCAAATTTTGTCTCCTCCCATTTTGTAAGATTATCCATGGTGACAGTCAGCCTGATTGGAGCGTGCTCCGGTTTCCATGATATGCCTGCCGCAACATTGAAGGGCAAATCCTCAAACTGATCACTGAAAGGTTTGATTTGTCCGCCAATGTTTCTTGCTGCAATACCTATATTTATGTTTTTCTCCGCTATGGAATACAGCAAACCTAAATCTACGCAAGCCGCAACTGATGAATATGTCCCATATTTGGAGTATATGATTCTTCCGGTAACACCACCACTAAGTTTATCGCCTAACTGATATGAATAAGTGCAGCCTATATTCATATCTTTGGCACTGAAAGTACCAGTGGCTGTTCCGTCTGCTTCAGTCTTGTTCATAGTACCATAATCTACATAGTTTATGCTGACAGCATATGAAGATAACTGGTCATAAGGTACACTATATTGAACACCCGCAATCTTTGTGTTAGCGATGTAGTTCATAAAGTTCAAGCCTACTGATCTCTGTTCAATGTTGTCCAATAATGCGGGATTTGAATAGGCAAGAGTGGGGTCGGAATCCTTAAGGGATACTACATTGCCGCCAAGTGAAGATGATTTTGATGACATTGGAATCTTAAGGAATTCAAATGCGGCTTGTTGTGTTTGTGCCAAACTGCTCAAACACCATACAAATATGCACGTTATGCAAAATATTCTCTTGCTCATTGTTGTATTTGTAAACTTCTGCAAAGTTACTTATTTTTTGTTCGATAGTAGGATTTTATACTGAAAAAACCCTAAAACGACTGCACTATATCTTTTTCATAGTTAAAAAAGAGAGAAAAAATGAAGATTTTTAATGTAGTGTATTAAAAAAGTGTTACTTTTGCCTTCCAGACAGATTATGCGAATAATTAAAAAAATAAAAATAGATTATGGAAATTAAAAAATCTGAAAAAGCGAATATTGAGAACGGCAAGTCAACCGCGTTACTCATAGGATTCGTTATGATTCTTGCTTTGCTTTTTGTTGCCCTGGAGTGGACAGAGAGAGAGAAAGAAATTGATATCAGTGGTATAGTAGTTGCTGAAATCTCGTTGGAAGAAGAGATGATTCCTATTACACTTCCTGAAAAGAAGACAGTTCCTCCTCCACCACAGTCAGTATCACAGGCTGAAGTGATTGAGATTGTAGAAAATGACGCAGAAATTGAAGAAGTTGTGTTGGCTTCAACAGAAGACCAGACAGAGTTTATTGATATTTCTGAAGTTGAAAATATTGTTGTAGAAGAAGAACCAGAAGAAGAAGCTCCATTTATGGTGGTAGAAGATATGCCTGAATTCCCAGGTGGTAATGCTGCTTTGATGGAATATCTTGCAAAGAACATTAAATATCCTGCAATTTGTAGAGAAAATAACATTCAGGGTCGTGTTCTTATTCAGTTCATTGTAAACAGAGACGGTTCTATTGTAGAGCCTGAGGTTATAAAGAGCGTAAACCCATATCTTGATAAAGAGGCTCTGCGCGTTATATCAACAATGCCTAAATGGAAGCCAGGTTCACAGCGTGGTAAACCGGTGCGTGTAAAGTTTACAGTGCCTGTTAACTTCAGATTGAACTAATAGAAACAATATAGAAGAGGGGCGATGAAGCCCCTCTTTGTCTTATAAGATTACCCTGCTTTATGATCTCAGCAAATCAAATACAACAATCATTCGAAGAGTATCTTCAGAATTTGGATTATTCGCATAATCCAGATAATCTGTATGCACCTATACGCTATGTCCTATCTTTGGGAGGTAAGAGAATCAGACCGACGCTGCTCGTTATGGCATATAATATGTATGCAGACAACGTAAGTGATGTGTATGATGTGGCTGTGGGTATGGAGGTGTTCCATAACTTTACATTGCTTCATGATGATGTAATGGATAATGCAGATATGAGACGTGGATCTCTGACAGTGCATAAGAAGTGGAATGCTAACACTGCAATACTATCGGGTGATGGAATGTTAGTGCTGGCATATCAGTACCTGACAAATTGCAAACCTCAATATCTGAAGCAGATACTTGATATTGCTAATGCAACCTTTATGGGTATAACAGATGGTCAGCAGTTTGATATGGATTTTGAAACACGTAGTGATGTGTCTGAGGCGGAATATATAGAGATGATTCGTTTGAAGACATCAATATTGCTGGCTGCATGCTTAAAAATGGGGGCGCTGTTAGGTGGTGCGTCCCAGCAAGATGCTTCGTTGTTATATTCTTTTGGCGAGAAACTGGGATTGGCATTTCAACTGCAGGATGATTTGCTTGATGTATATGGTGATGCAAGTGTTTTTGGAAAACGTATAGGTGGCGATATTGTTTGTAACAAAAAGACCTATATGTATATAAACACCTGTTTGCTGGCATCAGAAGAAGAGAAGGTAGTATTGTCAAAGTGGGCTGCGTACGATGGAGATGATATGGATGCTAAGATTGAAGCTGTTCGTTCAGTGTATGATTCTGTAGGGATAAGAGCTATTGCTGAGGCAAAAATTGAGGAGTTGTTCAGCGAAGCAATGTCACTATTAAATAAGGTGTCTGTTTCCGAAGAACGCAAAAGTATATTGAGAGAGTACGCTTTGGGTTTGATGAATAGAGTGTTGTAATATGCCATACAGAAGATTGCCAAATACAGATAAAGCAAGAATAAGATCTTTGGAAAAAGCTGTAAAGACAATGCGTACCAGTTTGTATTACAGGCCGGTGCTGCCGCCAGAACTATTGTCCAATGCAGAAAGGATTCTGACTCAATTCAGAGAATTATCCAACAGGTATGTTAAATCTCTTGAAGAGCAAATTACTTTTTCCAAATCGGATGCTTATCAGAATAAGTTGAAGAATGCCCGGATGTATGTGTCGCATTTTCTTACAGTGTTTAATCTGTCAGTAAAACGTGGGGAAATTAAGAAATCGGAAAGGGTATATTATTCACTTCCTGAAGAGTGTGGTGAGAATCCAGATTTGTCCAGTGAAGCTTCTGTGCTGCGATGGGGCGAATGTATTATAAAGGGTGAACATCAGCGTACAGCAAAGGGAGGTATTCCTATTTATAATCCAACCATAGGTAAGGTGTCGGTGCATTATGAACTGTTTAAGGAACAATACAAAAAACAGACCTCGTTGAAACAGACAACAGATGAATGTCTTACAGTGGTTACTCTTTTGCGTCCTCAGGTGGATGAAATTATACTGGAGGCATGGAACTCTATAGAGGGATTCTTCTCTGATCTGGAAGGCGAAGCCAAGATAAAGGCATGTGAAGAGTATGGTGTAATATACTATTATAGAAAAGGTGAAAAGGATAATTGATACACATACACATATTTATGTAGAAGATTTTAACCAGGACCTGGCTGATGTGATAGAACGTGCCAGGTCTGTCGGTTTATATAAACTGTTCCTTCCCAATATCAATACAGAGAGTGTGGAGCAGATGATGGCGGTCTGTAATGAATATCAGGAGATGTGCTATCCAATGATAGGGCTTCATCCAACAGATTTAGAGGAAAATTATAAATTTCAGCTGTCGTCTCTTAAAAAGATTCTGGATGATGATAGAGCTGCTGCCAAACGTTTTGTAGCTATAGGGGAGATAGGGATAGATCTATATTGGGACGATACTAAATTGAAAGAGCAGATTGATGCATTTGAGGCTCAATTAGAGTGGGCACTGGAATTTGATTTGCCCGTCAGTATTCATTCCCGTTCGGCATTCAATGCGTTATGTGGTGTGATGGATAAATACAAGAATACACCACTGAGAGGAATATTTCACTGCTTTTCCGGAAATGCAGAAGAGGCTGCCAAACTCTTGGAGTATTCGGGCTTTATGTTGGGTATAGGCGGTACAGTTACCTATAAAAAGAGCCCGTTACCGGAAGTTCTGCAACGTGTACCATTGAATAGAATTGTGCTTGAAACTGATGCTCCCTATTTACCTCCGGTTCCTTATCGTGGTAAAAGAAATGAACCGTCATATCTGTTAAAGGTGATTGAGTGTCTTGCAGGAATATATTCATCTACACCGGATGAAATAGCAGAAACCACTACAAATAATGCAGAACTGATATTTGTTTGGAAAAATACTGCTCTGTAATAGTTGGACAATAATAAACGATATCTAACGTTTATATATATGTTCAAGAACTATAATTATGGGCAGAATAAAGGAGATTAAACATATCAGAACCATTTTGATAGCAATTGCTGTGGTAATTGCTATATCGTCATTATTGGTCTCTCACAGTTTGGTGAAGGATCTGGAACGCGAAGAGAGAAACAAGATGGAGGTCTTTGCAGAGGCTTACAGAACATTTAATAATGCCGATGAAAATACAGATCTTAGTCTGGTTCTGGAGGTTATATCAAGTAACAATACCATACCTGTGGTTATTCTTGACAGGTGGGATAGTATAACCAGCTATCTTAATTTGGAGATACCTAAACAAGATACTCTAAGTTATCTGAAGCAGTGCGTTGAATCCATGAGAAATGATGGCAATTCCATAAAACTCTACCATGAAGATGGTGATGAGGAGAATTTCTCTGAAGTATGCTTTGGTGAATCGGTGCTGATAAACAGACTTACAATATACCCGTATATCCAATTGGGCGTAGTGCTGATTTTTGTTCTCATAGCTATTTTTGCACTCTTGAGCTTCAAGAAGACAGAACAGAACAGAGTATGGGTGGGATTGTCCAAGGAGACAGCACATCAGTTGGGTACTCCAATATCTTCATTGATGGCCTGGATTGAACTTCTTAAGGATAAATATAGTGATGCCCTGATACTGGAGATGGAAAAGGATGTAAATCGTCTTCAGATGATAGCAGAGCGTTTCTCAAAGATAGGTTCAATGCCGGCACCAGTACAGGAGGATATGGTGATGGTATTGGACAGAGTGGTTGCCTATATGGAGCGTCGTACACCAAATAGCGTTAGGTTTGTGAAGAATTTTCCGAACCCTCCGCTTAATGCGGCAGTGAATGCATCTCTGTTTGAATGGGTGGTAGAAAATCTATGTAAGAATGCTGTCGATGCTATGGATGGACAGGGTGTGCTTACTATAGATATGTTTAAGGAGAATAGCCTGGTTGTAATTGAGATTACAGATACAGGTAAGGGAATATCAAAAAATCTCTTCAAATCTGTTTTTGATCCCGGCTTTACCACAAAAAAACGTGGCTGGGGATTGGGACTGTCGTTGGCTAAGCGCATTGTAGAGGAGTATCACAATGGAAAGATATACGTTAAACGCTCTGAACCGGGTAATGGAACAACCTTCCGTATAGAACTGAAATAGAGTTTGTTTAAGCGATAATGAAATAATTATGTAATTTTTTCTTTGCAATGCTCTTAAAAACAAATATTGTTTGTATCTTTGTGCCCCGAAAATTGTTTAAATGGGTAGGTTAGGTACATATAAGGTGGATCTGAAAGGGCTGAAAGAGGCATCAGCAATCTATGATTGGGTTGTTGCAAATGACTTTTTTGCTTTAGTAGAGGGTGAAGATGTACAGAAAGGTAATGTTAATGTTAAGTTGACAGTTACAAAAGAGGCCGATCTGTTTAATCTTGATTTTGAATTAGATGGTAATGCTATAGTAAGTTGTGATCGTTGTCTTGATGATTTGTCACTTCCTATAGATACAACCGGTAATTTGAAAATCAAGCTGGGTGAAGATTTTGACGATGATGGTGAAATCCTGATTGTTCCGGAAGAAGACGGAACAGTGAATGTAGCCTGGTATATCTATGAATTCATAGTATTGTCTTTGCCACTTAAGAAGGTTCACGCTCCCGGTAAGTGTAACAGGGAGATGATGAGCAAACTTAGTGAACATCTTATAGACGAAGTAGCAGACGATGAAGATGGATCAGATATGGCATCCGGAGAAATTGACCCACGTTGGAATGATTTGAAGAAAATAATAGAAATAAATAACGATTAAAAATTAAAGTAAGATGGCACATCCTAAAAGAAGGCAGTCTAAAACAAGAACAGCTAAGAGAAGAACTCATGACAAGGCAGTTGCTCCTACATTGGCTATTTGTCCAAACTGCGGCGCTTGGCACGTTTATCACACAGTATGCGGTGA
>JAGCKJ010000005.1 GCA_017647575.1 Bacteroidaceae bacterium
AACAGGAACTAAAGAAGTATATCCACTACTACAACAATGATAGAATAAAACTGAGATTAAAAGGAAAGAGTCCGGTGCAATACCGAACTCTTTACCAATAAATTTATCTATTAATCCGTCCAACTTTTTGGGGTCAGATCATTATACCGGACAGGCTCAATTTTATATCGGAGCAATCTATCAGAATGTATATGTAACTGAGAACTGAAGAGTGCTTGATTTGAATTTTTCGCTTGCATTCTTAATGTTCTGAACAGCTTCAATTCTGTCCAGGATGCTTGCATTGTCGTTTGAACCGGTCTCTACATCTTCATAAAGTGTGTAAACACCACTTGGAGTGATAGGGATGTTGTAGTTTACAGCAGCCTGCAGGTGGTTGAACAACTTAACACCAACGCCAAGGTTCATGCTCCATATCATCTTGTTCAGAGCAAACTCCTTAACATCTGCAAAACCCTGCTGAACATCGCTACCCTTAATATCTTCCTGATAAAGTGTAGTCAGTTCACCTATGTTGTAGTTCAGCTGAGGACCTGCCTGTGCAAAAACACCAAGCAAATTACCCAGTCCCAGTGTATATTTCAAATTTACAGGAATAGCAATAGCCTGTTCTTTCATTACATTCTGTTCAGAGAGTTCAAGACCCTTCTGTGAATAGAGTACTGCAGCATCAATACCAATACCGATAATAGGAATCTGTACTTCCATCATAGGACCTGCAAAGAAACCTGTATAACTATCCTTGCTTACTACAGACTCTTTATCAATAGCTGTAATGTCGTTGTTTACTGCATTTACACCGGCACGGATACCCCATGAGAACTGTGCTGAAGCAGGAATGGCCATCAATAATGCCAGACCGCAAATTGCAAATAACTTTTTCATCGCTTTATAAATTTATTGTTTTAGTAATATTCTGTCAGAATCTCCAGGCAAGCATAAACTGGATAGTCTTGTACATATCAACCTTCTCTGTCATTGTTTCAAAGTCATCAATGTTGTTCTTAACTACAGAATATGGGAAGTTGTAGTTAATGATAGCATCAACTTTATTGAAAATTCTTACGCCTGCACCAAGATTGGCTGTAGTGTTTATTCTCTTTGATTCTATCTGTTCGCCATCTACAAAGAACTCTTCCAGTGCTCCTATGCTTACATTCCACTGTGGACCTGCCAGACCAATTATACTGAATCTTGGACCTCCAATCTTAAGAGTTAGTGATACAGGCAACATCAGGTAGTCATTCTTATAGTTGTCACCGCCTTCTACCTTCATACCAACGTGAGAATACATTGCACCCACTTCCAAACCCAAAAGTCTCTTTCCCTGGAAACTTAATGCAGGACCAAAGAAGAATCCTTTGTAATTGTTCTCTTCATCCAGACTACCTGCATTGAGATGGGTAATGTCGTTATCTGCCAATGACAAACCACCCTTAATTGTAAACCACGCTCCGTTCTGTGGCGCTTTCTGAGCTGCCAGATTCATACCGAATGCCAACAGAACTCCAAGTATAAATGTAAATTTTCTCATATTTTGATTTTTTTATTTCTTCGCAAAATTATAACAATTTTTAATAAACAAGCCACTTGGAATAAAAAATATCCAAATGGCCTGCTATAGTTGGTTTTAATAAAATGTCAGCGTCTTACAGAAATACGTTCATTGCTTGCTGTGGGTTTTGGCTCTTTGGCCGGTTTAGGGGCCTTTTCAGGGCGTTCGCGCTTTACAGTTTCAGTAGTTCTGCTTCTGTTTTTATTGGCTCCGGTGCTTTCTGCCTCCGGTGCTGCCTGCTCCTCCTGCTGGCTCCAGAGACTGTTCTCAAAATCGGTCAGCTGCTTTTCTATCTTCAGCTGTTCCTGTACAAGTGCAGAATCTGTTTCGCAATATTCGGCCAGAGGCTGGTTTCTTAAATTCGATGTTTTGTAGATAGTGCCATCATACTGACGCATTACAAAATAGTCATCCAATGACATATTTGTAGTGTTGTTAAAGCTGCTTGTCATAACCTGAGTCTGTCCCAGATAAGGGCTTATTTCATCATAGTTCAGCCAGAACATAGGGTATGGTGTGGGCTCTGTTCCAAAGTCGCTGCGCATCAGGACAGGACAGATAGCGGTAACACGTGTCAGATAGTTGGATGTACGCTGATCCAGATAGTTGCTCTCCTTGATGTAGTACTTCATAACCTCACCACTAGGAATATCGGCAGGTTGTACCACATATTTGTTGCCCTCCTTTTCATAGTAGATATAGAACTTGTCAAGCATATTCTCTATATCAAGTCTATTGTCGCTTGTAAAGAGTTCATTGCCGTCCAGTCTGTATTCGTAGGCTGTAATCTTTCCCTCCAGAATAAGGTTCAGTATCAGTGTAAAGAAGTTCACTCTGTCGCCTAATGGTTCTTCAGGGTAGTACAGAGCAGCGTTCTTCTCCTTATTTAAATCCAGTTCGCGGTAGATGTCGCGTTTCCATGTAACCTCCGTAGGGGTAGCCATGTGTGCTGTATATTGCAGTTTGGCGCGTTCTGACAATGTAACTGCCGCAGGATTCTTTTCAGCCTGCTGTTCCTGCTGTCTGCGTGGTGGCTGTGCACTGGCTGTTGCAAAAAGCAGAGCAGTTATTACAAATGTTGCAAATCTACGTTTCATATATAGTCAATAGTTTAATTATCAATTAAGTATAACTTCCAATGATGTGTTCAGCTGACGCTCTATTCCATCAGGACCAACAGCCTTTACGCGCTGTATATAGAAGCGTTTGCCGCGTGTAAGACGGTTGAATGAAACCTTCTGCCTGTCAGAGAAGTTTGGACCATCTGAAAGTTCAGATACCGCATTACCCATATTGTCAAAGAATGTGGTTTCAAAACTCAATACCTTGAAATCAATGTTCAGCAGACCATCGTCAATAGCAGCTACAATACCATCGGCAGCCATCAGACTACGTTTAGCCAGAGGTATTCCACCGCCACTGTAGCGTTGAATATTGCCGTTTTCATCGGTAAATTCAATGAATGGAGTAGGGTCAGGCAACTGACGTACACGGAATGTATATTCACCCATGCTCTGGCGGCGACCCTCCTGCTGGGCAGAGACTGCTATCACCACATCTTCACCCACTTTTGCAGGTTTTGCTATGAAACCATTGCCGTTGGCACGGAGTGTACCATTGCCGTTCTTTATGGATGCGGAAATCATATTGCTTGGAACACCCGGAACAGAGATACTGATAGGGTTGTCATAGCCGGCATAAAGCACATTCATCATAGTGGCTGATACGGTAGCCAATGGTGAAACAACACTATAGCTCTGTGAAAAATCTCTGCGAATAACACCATTTCCTGAATTCAGTTCCATATAACCATTCAGAGTATAATCGCCTGTACGGTTGCAGGGAATCTGGTACCATCCATCTTCCGATTCTATCTTTTCACCATCAATATATATGCTTGGTTTGGCAGTTGAATCCACCGCTGCAAGAATAATTCTGGCTGTGAAGTTGTTACCCTGAACTACATTCTGGGTAGTTGGGATAACGTATGCTTCCAGTGAGTTTACACGAAGATCGCCCACGTCGATATTGTTTACCAAGGTATGAAGAACCTCTCCCTCGGCATAACGAATATCGTTCTGAAGCTTTGTAAGCAGTGTTACAGCAGCAACCGCAGGCATATTTTCAAAGTTATACTCTTTCCAGTCCTTACCCAATGCATTACCATTTTCAGGAACCTCGGTGCTGAAGTTATTGCTTATAATATCACGCTGGGTTGGGTTATCCACCATATTCAGAATTCTGTCGCGATAGCTGTTTATAGCGTTGTACAGCTCTTCACCACGTCCTTTTGTAGGCGATAACATAACCTGTGTGGCAGCCTCCAGATTCTCTTTGTTCTGCAGATTGTTTATATCGGCCTTTTTGCCATCGGCTTCAATGATTATCTGTCTCTTCAGTTCATCGGCAAAGTTGTAAAGTGAATCGGACATGTTTCTTACATGCAGAGCCTTGCTGTACCATTCACCCACCTTTTCGTGGTTTATTGAATCGGAGGCAGCAAACTCTTTGTAGATAGCCTCGTTCTGAATGGTGGCGTTGGATGTGCTTCGTGAAAGGCTCTCTTCTACCAATGTAAAGCCGTTAAGCACGTCCGATGAAACATTCATGGCAAGCATAGCCAGTAGGACGATATACATAAGGTTTATCATCTTCTGACGTGGCGATGGTGGCCTCTCTATCATCTTCTTTCTCATACCTGTTCCTTTGTTCCAATGTTAACCTTCATTGCCTCTACCATACGTGCATATACGCGGTTAAGCTCTTCAATCTGGAATACCATGTTACGTGTCTGTTCGCTTGCTCTGTCCATGTTGTCCATCTGTTCGCTTGCAGAACGCAGCTGCATCTGATAGAATGTATTGATGCTGATAAGGTTGCGGGTAAGCAGTTCCAGTTCTTCGGCACTCTGCTCCATCTTTTCAGACTGCTGGCAGATACGCTCCATCTTTGCTGTAAGATCCTTAACGCGCTCCAGATAGTTGCCGGTAACCAGTTCCACGCCATCAACATTCAGACTGCTTATAGGTGCAGAGCCACTGCTTTGTGGTACAAAACCAACAGGCTCTTTCTGTTCCTGATTGCTGAACTGTGCAGCCTGGAATGGCTGACCCTGAGTAACAATAATAGTAGATTCCTGCTCTTTTTCTTCTTCCTGGTTAGGGATAAACGGTTTTTCAAAACCTGAAATAATGAACACCAGTACCTCTGTACCCATACCTAAGAAGAGCATAAGATCTGCTCCGCTAATGTGGGTAAGTTTAAACAGCGCACCTAATATAACTATAGCTGCACCCCAGCTGTATAGATAGTTCAAAAGGGTTCTTCCCTTAGCTGTATCCAGATAATCCTGGAATCTTTCAAATATACCTTTCTTATTGTTATTGCCCATTGTTCTATATTTTTCTTAGTTAAACCATTATCTTCTTCTACCTGTACTTGCAGTGCTTCCTACCTGTGTGCGTACACAACGGAAACCTATGTATGAACGCTGTTCATTCTGATATTCGTATGTTCTCCATGAAGATTCAATAAACTTTTCAGCATCTTTCCATGAACCACCGCGAATAGCCTTCTTCTTCATGTAGTAAGGATCCTCCTTGGCTGCATTGTAATACAGTTCAGGGTTCATGTCATTCATCTGCAGGATACCTGCCTCAGTATATACTGTAGATGTCCATTCAGCTACGTTGCCGGCCATATCGTACAGACCATTTGAATTTGGTTTGTATGAACCTACTTTTGTTGTTATCAGACTTCCGTCTTCAGTGTAGTTACCACGTTCCGGCTTAAAGTTTGCATAGAAACATCCGTTTTCATCCTTGGAATCGGCAGATTTCCATGGGTAGATGTTGTTCTCTCTGCCACGTGCTGCAAATTCCCATTCAGCCTCTGTTGGCAGGCGGTATCTCTGAACATACTGTGCCTGTGGACCCAGTCCGCTCAGCAGATATGATGTACGCCATGCGCAGAAAGCATTTGCCTGTTCCCAGCTGACACCAACTACAGGATAATCGTTATAGTTAGGATGTGAGAAATACAGACGCATATATGTTTCGTTATTTGCATTCGGGAAATCATTTATCCAGCACGTTGTATCAGGAAATATATTTACAATGTATGTATTTACAAAATCGTAAAGACCGGATAGTTCGCGGTTAATGGTTTCACGTACTATCTGACCTTCGTCATTAATGTAGGCAGTATCCTTGGATATCATAACCACATCGTTTGATATAGCCTGATCGGTGTTTCTTGTTCTGTCATTAGGGTCTAGCTGATTCTTGCGCAGTGCAGCCTGAACGTAGTCAAAGATTTCATAACGATAGTTCAGCTGTTTAACATCCAGCATCTTTTCGCCTGTGAAAGGATGGGTGTAGTAGAGACTCTCTATGGCGCGTGCTTCATCTTCGTTAGGCTTCTTCCATGGAATAGGTTTGGCCCAGTTAAGATGTGGAGTTACAGGTTCCCCATACTTATCTTCTGTAATCATGTATGATTCATCACCACCGTATGCAGGATCGGCCAGACGAGTGCGGATAATGGAGTCACGTACCCAGTGAACAAACTGGCGGTATTTAGCGTTGGATACCTCCTTTTCGTCCATCCAGAATGATTCTACCGATATATCCTTTACAGGCAGGGAAGATCCCCACAGACTATCTGTGCCCTCCTGTCCAACCTTTAATGAACCGCGTTTTACCAGCACCATTCCGTATGGCACAGGTTCACGCATTGCAGTGGAATTAACACCTGTCACTTCGCCGCCTATGGCGGTTGTTGCGTTGTTACTGCTTGTGCAGGAGAGAGCAGCCATTAAAGCTGCCATACATCCGGCCATTATCAGTTTCTTTAGTTTCATATTAATAATTATTTCTTACAAAAATCTAACACTCTTATGGACGTTCTTTCCTTTTTTGAAGAAATCTACATCCATTGAATAACTTACCACCAAATCATGACTACCATTAATTGCTCCCACGCCACTTGTAAACAGTTCGTAGGCATATCCTATGGTAACCTGCTTATACTTACCACCTATCAGGACCGTAACCGATGTGCCTGGAGAATATGTTAAACCTCCTGAGAATGTGGCAGATTCATATTCGTAGCTGCCTCGAAGGGTCAAATCTATTCTGGTATAATCAGTATCGGTTGCCACCATAAAGCAAGGTTGCAGAGATAATAACGGATTATTTAGCTGGATATTGCATCCACCCATAGAATAAAATGCAGGTTTTATGTCTAAGTAGGCGCTTTTGTTGCCCTCTTTACTGTAATAAATGCGTGGAGAATTCAGATGTGTAGCAGCCAGACCAATGTAATATCCGCGGTTGTAGTAGTATAATCCTGCACCAATGTCGGCACCGGATCCCTCCTGGCCCGATGTGGGAAATGCCGGATCGTTTTTGTCAATCAGCTCAAGTTCGCTGTTGTCAAAACCTTCGCTCATTACACCACCCTGTGCACCAATATTCAGCCATCCTTTCCCTATCTTTACCTTGTAAGCGTAGTTCACAAGCAGTCTTTTGTGAGAAAACAGACCAATATTTTCATTCATCAGTATTACAGCACCAGAATGACGCGCACGGTCAAACGGAAGAACAGTGTTTGCACCAAAGTACATGGAGCCCGGTGCTCTGGTATATCCCGCCATCTGCATAGCGTATGAACCTGTAATATTCAGCTGGCTATTTTTGTTCATTGCAGCCGGATTATACAGATTCTCTACAGCCCAATAGTGCGAAAAATGTGCATCATACTGGGCATACAGATTTATTGAGACAAACAGCAGTGCTGCAAGAAAGTACTTTCTCTTTGTTGAATTCATACAAGAGAATAACGATAATGCTCTGCTTTTATTGTTTTTTCTGCATTTTTTACCCCATCATTATGTATTTACACCGCTGTTTTCACCCTTTTTTAGTGCGTTTTATGTAGTTAAATCAGATTCTTTGCCCCCTTTCCTATTGCCTTTACGCTTTTGTTGTTTTTGCTTTTACATCTATCTATAGTGTAAAATTTCATAAAACATTGTATATCAGTTTGCACATATAGTACAACTTTATTACTTTTGCAAATTGCACGTGCGTACGCGAAAGCGCGCGTGGTTTATAAGGACTATAATATGCTACAAATTATGAATAAAACAAACGTTTTTGGTGCAGTGCAAAACAGTGCATCAAGTTCATCCCGTATATTAAACTTCACAAAACGCTTAACCGTACTCACCCTTCTCCTACTAACCTTTGCTCTCGGGGTAAGAGCTGCCGACTATGTTTTCCTTTATTATAACAGCTCGACATTCCACATTATGCAGCATAATGGTAGTGGTACTATCAGTGATGCAAGTACTTTTACCTATGCTAACTGTGTGTGGAGCGGAACATCTGGCGGTCCTTTTACCAACAATGGGTATTATTTATATCCGAGTTCATCTAGTGTCGAGGCACGCGAGCAAAGCTCTGATTGCATTATTTCAGGAAACACCATTAGCCGTAGTGGTAATAGTAGTCGATACTTGAGATACAATAATGGTTGGACGGGAACAAGCAACTATCAAAATGCAACTGCCTGCGTCTATGTTGTTACTTCAAATCCTAAGGCTTGGGTAACAGACGCTTTAACTATCAGCAGTACCAACGGAAATTCGTTCGCTGCGACCGGTAATACAATGCTCTCTACTTCGGCTACTTATCGTAACGCATATTACACACTGACGCCCAATAGTTCTGGTACTGCCTACTATGCTGTTGACGGACAGGTTCCATCGGGAACAGTTCCCTCTACCACACAGAATGCGTCCATCACTTGGGCACCCAACAATACCAGTGGATGGACACTTTCCAATGGTGTATATGACGATGGGCACGTTCGCATCAATAGCAGCACAGGAGACGTTGAATACTATAACGAATATGACGACGACACAAATTTGGTTGTAAAAGCCACAGCCTCTGCCAGTGGGCTTGATGACAAAATTGCTACTTATTCCATTTCTATAGAAGCAATCAAAGTTGACCCGACCAGTATTTTTGTTACCACGCCCATGACCATCTATGTGGGCCAGACAGGAATCATCGCTTATACACTTACACCTAATCCCTGCTACGATAAGGTAGCATACAGTTCCAGTAACACCGGTGTTGCGTCCGTGAATAGCAGCGGCGTGGTAACAGGTGTAGCAACAGGCACAGCAACCGTCACAGTAACTGCTAAGAAAATAGATGGAACAACCACCTCTGCATTGACGGGTACTGTAACTGTAACAGTCAAAAATAAGGTTGCCACACCTGAAATATCATTCAGTCCGACTGCAGCTGATAATGGGACCACAGCTACAGCTACAATCTCTTGTAGTACACCAAGTTACAAAATCTATTATACTACCGGAATCAATCCTATTGCCCCAACAGTATTGTCAGCGGAATATACTGGACCATTCATTGTAAATGACGGAGACCAGGTTCGTGCCATCGCAGTGAAGAACCCTGCTGATGCTAACTGGGATGACTCCGCAGAAGGTACCGAAACCTACGTGTCTTGTGAGACCACTGCTCCTATCATCAGCTACATTCAGTCAGGTACAACTGCTACTGTCACCATTACAGCAGAGGCAGGTGCCACCATTTATTATACCACAAATGGTAGTGAACCGACAACAGACACCTCTACAACAGGCATTTCTCCTCTTACAATAAACAATGTTGGGAATTGTACTCTCAAAGCGATTGCCAAGAATGGAATGTGTCGACAATCTCCAATAGTAAGCAAAGAAATCATCTTGACTGGTGTCTCAGGTGGCACGGTTGTCCTCAATGATTACGAGGACCATAAATGGAGTTACTATAGTGATGAGGAATGTCCTATCCATAGCTTGAATCCAGCAGACGTGAAGATTACCTACTATGGTAATGGTACAAAAACAGTAACGACCACTAACGATGATAATCCCACATCGTTTACAGCGGATGCAACGGGAGTAAAGGTGGGTATTGATGCTGATGTCAATACATTTGTCTATTATAAGACCTTGGAACGTAGTGATGGCAGTACGGCTGCCACTCCTAGTGCTGCAACTGGCCGTTGTGCTTATACCACAATCCCGAATCCTTTCAGTGTTCGCCCGACCTACGGATCGGGGGATACTCGTTGGCGAGGTTTCTATAAATGGCGCGTAAAGAAGGTGAGTGGTGGAACCATACATAGTGCTTCTACTGGAGGTACCACTTATGCTCAGGGCAGCACTATTAACGCCGAAGAGGAAATCTATTTTGCACCTTCTTCGGAGTATGGTATGGAGGTGGAATTCGAAGCGCTTTGGGCTAGAGCATATGTTGTAACGACCAACACCACGTCTGGACTCAAGTCTAGCGTTTCTTACGAGCGCAACTTTGTGTATTTATCTACCAACACAACACTTCGAAATGCTGCGCTGGGTTATCCTGTAACATACACAACCCTAGACCCTTCTACTGGGAACGGGACAAAACGCACGATTACAATTCGCGACGGTTTCACTTGCAACGCTAATACAAAGTTTGAGAATCTTACATTTGCACAGTACAACAATAGTGCACAAACTCTTACTGCTAATGGCCATGACCTTATTGTGGGCCGTGGATGTTCGGGAACGGTTAATTATGTGAGGGGCATTAGTCAGGATATTACTAACCCTAACTACACGATTCGTCTTGAAAGTGGCACGTATAATTATTTTTCCGCATTGAGAGGCTATCAAGCCAAGGGAGCAACTAATGGTACTGATACAGGCTCTTCTATGGGAGGTACGCCTTCCATTAAAGTGATTTTTGGTTGTGATTACGATAGAGCTACCAGCTCGGGTGTTACAGACAATTTTGTAATTCAAAATGGTGCATTTTATGGATATAGTGTAAGTGAGGGATCTGGTATAACTTATTCTGAAAATGCTTTTAGAGCCATAGTAAAAAGCGGAAAAATAGGAAAAGGATTTACTATTGACAATTCATATGAAGCAAAAGCTGATGGAACGTTCTATATAGGAAATGCAGGTAATCGTCTGCGTGGTTGTCGTAATCTATTGATAGAAGGGGGCCAGATTGCTTCTATCGCAGGTGGCATTGATAACAGTGCTAATGAAGACCTGAATTCTGTAAAGATTCGTATGAAAGGCGGACATGTCCGTGGTGTAGTGTATGGTGGAGGTGCACGTTCTGCAGCTTACGGAAATCGTTCTCTAATCTTTACAGGTGGCACAGTCACTGGATGGATTGGTGGAGGATGCAATGGCGAGCCCATGTCTAGTGGTCAGAACAACGAAGATACATATGGCGGTATCACCTACGGAGCTTCTTGTGTATATTTTGGAGGTAATGCCATTTGTGGAGGTGAAGGAAGCGACGTCTCTATTAATGGTTCAATAGGTGGTATCGTATTTGGAGCAGGCAAAGGTGTAGAAGACAATACCACTAGTGGTCGTATGGCAAAAGGAACCACTGTAGTCATTGCGGACAATTGTAATGTGCAACGAAATGTGTACGGAGGTGGGAACTTTGGTTATGCGCAAACATCTACAAACATCTTCGTTGGAGGAGGAACTGTCCAAGGAGGTGTATTTGGAGGTTCAAATAAGAACAACGGACCAGTCGTTAGCATACTAATGAAAGACGGAACTATAAAAGGGGGACTTTACGGAGGTAGTAATGATACTGGTACCATCTCAGATGATGTCACCATGAACATCAACGGAGGTCAGGTAGGTACATCATCTGCACCAGCCAATATCCATGGTGGTGGTTATGGACAAGCCACACGAGTTAGCGGAAATGTGGAGGTTACTCTCGGCGCTGCTAATCAAGCCACAGGCGGCGTTACCGTCTATGGCGATGTATATGGCGGTTCGGCACTGGGTACAGTAAATAGTGATGCGAATGATCACACCTACGTTACCATGTATAAAGGTACCATTAATGGTTCGCTCTATGGAGGTGGTCTTGGAAGTGCTTCCGTAGCGGCCAACGTAAATGGTCCGGTGAAAGTAGAGGTGCGTGGCGGTAGCGTGAAGGCTACATCGGTAGCAGGTTCCGGTGGTGTATATGGTGCAAATAATATCAATGGCGCGCCACAACGTTCGGTAACTGTGGATATCTACGGCACAGATCCTGCTCCTGCAGAGGGAGAATATGCTCTCTATGCCGTCTATGGCGGAGGAAACCAAGCTGACTATCTTTACGGTAATGGTTATCCTACAGTAACTGTTCATGGTTGCGACAATAGCATAGAATATGTCTATGGTGGCGGTAATGCAGCTGCTGTGAATGCTACTAATGTTACGATATGGGGTGGAAACACTATTGGTAATGTATTTGGTGGCGGTAATGGTACTGTGACAGCTGCTAATGTTACTAATGGCACTAATCTAAAAATCTATGGTGGAACTATCCTTAACGTATATGGTGGTTCTAATAGCCAGGGTACTATAGGTGGAGCTATAAATGTGAAGGTAGAATCACAAGCTGAAACAGGTAATTCGCTCTGCACTATGAATATAGGTAGCATTTACGGCGGAGGTAACATGGCTGCAAGTGATGTGGGTAACATAGACATAGTATGTACTGGCGATAACGGACGTATTGATAATGTATATGGTGGCGCCAACCAGGCTGATATTACAGGCAATATAGACTTAAAGATTAATGGTGGTAATATCGGCAACGTGTTTGGCGGTAATAACATAAAAGGTGACATCAGCGGAAACATAACTGTGACAGTAGGCAACGACCCTAACGACTGTGGAGTTTTCCAAATAGATAATGTATATGGAGCAGGTAATCTTGCGCCTTATGGTAATGAAAGTGTGGCTAAAGGCAACTATCCGGTAGTGAATATCTATAGCGGTACTGTCGCAAAAAATGTCTTTGGCGGAGGTTTAGGTGAATCGGCCATCGTTTATGGTAATCCTCAAGTAACCATTGGTGACAATAATGCAAGCCATACTGCTATTGTAATTGGCGACGTTTATGGTGGTGGTGATGCTGCCAACGTTGTAGGAACTCCAGTGGTAAAAGTTGTGAATGATTGCAATACACAGATAGGCAACGTTTATGGTGGTGGTAATGCCGCTGATGTGAGCGCTACTAGTGTGACTATCGATGGCGGAAAAATC
>JAGCKJ010000067.1 GCA_017647575.1 Bacteroidaceae bacterium
CCTTCACCTACATACTTATTCCATAGCATAAGTGCATTCTTCAAAGAACGTTCAGCCTCTTCCGGATAATAGTTCTTCAATGCAGGATATGCCGATGCAAGACCAACTATTGAATTCATCACACCGCCGGCACTTGGACGGTTTGTCATAATGATACGATCATCGTATGTACCACTGCGTTTGCCATCGGCAGATACTTCGTATGGTTCCAGACTTGGGTCGTAGATAAGACCGTCAGTAAGTGTCAAGGCATCGCCCAAATGGTGATACTGATGCATCTGTGGCTGACCTATATTTCTTGATACAAAGCCCAAAGCTTCTATCTGAGCATTCATATTAAGTGTACCGTGCATTATCTGCTGAACAACATCGGGCACTCCGTCAGGACGATGAATATCGGCATACTTTGTAACCTCATCTATATATGTCATATCTCTCTTAGGTTGGAATATTCTCCAGAGAGATGCCAAATCTACGGTTGTTGTTACAACAGAATTCTGCTGAATATCAAAGTCACCGGCATCATACCATCCACCTACAGCAAGACCAGGTACATGTTCCAGTGGTTTGTATTTTGTAAAGTTCTCTGCACCCTGGCTGTAACCATCGTGAATACGAATATTGGCAGGAGCCATTATAGCATCGTCCATATTTGCACGACCGTGCCAGATTCTGTAACCTTCATTTACCTCCATGTGGTCCATTGCAATAACTAATGACATATCCATGGATGAATGCCATTTATCTGAGTAAATATCCTTATCTATAGGGAAAGCGTTTGTTTGAACGCCATCATATTCTATTACATAAAGGCCCGGTTCACTCACCTCTGTAAAGTCTATGCGTGCATAATTGTAACGGCTATAGAAAGTACCCCACTCTTCTACTTTAGCATTCAAAGCAAGAGTTTGACTACCATCAGGATTTACGCGCAAAATTTTAGCAGTTGGTTCTATTTTATCACGTTTATCTAATTCTACAACAGACACTTTACTCTGCGCAGGAGTATAACCAATCTGTGAGAAGCCAATATTTGGTTCACGTATCCATTCTGGATTTGAGCTTGGCTCTACATACCATTCCAGCACCTTTCCGGTTTTGCCGGCAGGAAGCAGTGAGCGTACCACAAAAGTACCATTCTGTGCTAGATGACGTCCATCATAAATACTTACATCTTCATCGGATGTAATACTTACGCACAGTTCATCGTCTTCCGGAGCCAATACTATGCTCTTACCTGTTGACATAGGCAGTGGAACTAAAAATTCATCTCTGCCACGGTCATCGAATGTAGTTTCACCAAAGTATTGAGGAATCTTTTCTGCCAACGGACGTACCTCTGTATCGTGCATTGGGAAACGAGGCAATATGCGTGCTGCACCATCAACTAAATAGTTTTTACCAAAATATGAAGCAGGGAAAAATTCCAGATTCATACCTGCCTTACCCACCAGATTTGCAGGTACAGGTTTGTCCAAATAGACCTGCATCAAGACGCCTTCATCATTTGGTGTCACACGAATTTTAGAGACAAAATCATAGTCTTCGTAGGTTAATTCCACTTCAATGTAATTCTCATCGCGATTCACTTCACGATTAGTCATTTCTGCATAAATATCCCACTGTTCCGGTGTATTCATAAAACGAATACCGCCACCGGTAGCCAATCTTTCACCACGCTGTATTATCTCAATACCCGCCAGTTTCTCATCGCAGAAACCACCATTGTAGATATTACTATACACCAACACATTAGAACCTGTTTTCTCAAAGTACTCCAGATCATTCATAGTAAATGAATCGGTACCCTTTTGCGAACATGACGCAGTAAATAGCAGCGACATTGCAGGTAACGCCATTGTTGCCATATAGGCAATCTTCTTTAAAACTTTCATTGTTATGTTACTTATTTGGTTAATATTAATTAGTTATATCCTTCTATTACAACCTGCAAACTCTTCAGGTCTTTTTCCTGTGAACTTGTACCATAGTAGATTTCATACTCCACATCTTCTGAATCTACACATATCATAGTGTTAGACTTTTCATCAAAAAATGAGAATGCTTCCGGTTCAAGTTCAAATTTTACGTTCATACTCTCATCAGGAGTCAGCTCCACCCTCTTGAATGCACGCAATGATTTTGATGGTCCGTTTACATCTTTCAAAGCTTTCACATAGATCTGAAGCACTTCGCTGCCTGCACGGGAACCGGTATTCTTTACAGGAACTGTTACATCCACATTACCGTTGGCTTTCTTCTCAATTTCTGCCTGACCTACGCTGAAAGTTGTATAACTCAATCCATATCCGAATGGGAAAAGAGCGTCATCAAAATAACGATATGTACGTCCCTTCATGGAATAATCTGAATAATCAAGAAGTTGGGAATCGCTCTTGTAGAATGTCACAGGCAGTTTACCACCCGGGTTATAATCTCCAAAAAGCACATCGGCTACTGCACGTCCACCCATTTCACCCGGATACCAGGCCTGAACTATCGCTTCACAGTTTTCAGTTTCCGGCATAAGCGCCATGGCAGATCCGGAGAAGTTTACCAATATAACCTTTTTGCCCGCCTCTTTCAGTTTCTGAATCAATGTGCGCTGGATAACAGGGAATTCTATTGAAGTACGGTCACCACCCTTAAAGCCATCTACTTCAACAGGCATCTCTTCTCCTTCATAGCAAGCCGATATACCACCTGCAAACAGCACTACATCAATACCTTCTAA
>JAGCKJ010000068.1 GCA_017647575.1 Bacteroidaceae bacterium
CACATATTGGTTTACAATAGAATTTTTAGGTTCTGTCAGAATCTTGCGCAATGCCTCTTTATCCAACGGTTCCAGATAAGAGACAATTGGCAGACGACCAATTATCTCAGGTATAAGTCCGAACGATTTCAAATCTTGCGGCGATATATACTGCAACAAATTATTCAAATCTACCTTCTGACGTTTCTGCTGATTATCAAAACCCACTACCTGAGTATTCATTCTGCTTGCTATCTTGCGTTCTATGCCGTCAAAAGCACCACCACATATAAACAGAATATTCTTGGTATCTACCTGAATGAATTTCTGTTCAGGATGTTTACGACCACCCTGTGGCGGAACATTTACAACAGAACCCTCCAACAATTTCAGAATTCCCTGCTGGACACCTTCACCACTTACATCGCGAGTTATTGACGGATTATCGCCCTTACGTGCTATTTTATCTATTTCATCAATAAAGACTATACCACGCTGAGCCGCCTCTACATCATAATCAGCAACCTGAAGCAAACGGGTTAGAATACTTTCTATATCTTCGCCCACATAACCTGCTTCGGTCAGTACTGTTGCATCAACTATAGTAAAAGGAACCTTAAGCAAACGAGCAATAGTTTTTGCCAACAGAGTTTTTCCGGTACCTGTTCTACCAACCAGAATAATGTTGCTTTTCTCTATATCTACATCGCTAGTGGTATTATTTGCCACACGTTTGTAGTGGTTATAGACAGCTACAGAAAGATACCTTTTTGCAGTATCCTGACCTATAACATAATCATCCAGAAAAGCCTTTATCTCTTTAGGTTTAGGTATATCCTGCATATTAAAATTTGCAGGTTTCTTAGAAGAACTTTGTTCACGAATTATCTCGTATGCACTCTGTGCACAATCATTACATATAAAACCGTATAATCCGCCTAACAGTAAACCTACTTCTTCTTCTAAGCGACCACAAAAGCTACACTGTTTATGTTGTTCCCTTTTTGCCATCTGTTAAACTCGTTTGGACAATACAGCATCAATCATTCCATACTCTTTTGCCTCGTCGGCTGTCATCCAATAGTCTCTATCGCTATCGGCCCACACCTTATCAAATGGAGTATGGGAATGATCAGAGATAATAGTATATAGCTCTTTCTTGTACTTCTGAATCTCTCTTGCTGTTATTTCAATATCACTGGCCTGTCCCTGTACACCACCAAGAGGCTGATGTATCATTACTCGGCTATGAGGCAAAGCAAAACGCTTACCTTCATGGCCTGCCACCAACAGTACCGCAGCCATACTTGCTGCAATACCTGTACAGATGGTGGTAACATTGCTTTGGATAAACTGCATAGTATCATAAATACCCAAACCCGATGTTACCGAACCGCCAGGTGAATTTATGTATATTGATATATCTTTTGATGAATCCACAGAATCCAAATAAAGCAACTGCGCCTGAATAGTGTTGGCGGTATAATCATTAATCTCTGTACCCAAAAAGATAATTCTATCCATCATAAGACGTGAGAACACATCCATCTGAGTTACGTTCAGTGAACGTTCCTCCAGAATATATGGATTCATATACTGCTGAGACTGAGATTTAATTACATCGTCCAACATCTGGCTGTTCAAGCCAACATGCTTTACTGCATACTTGCGAAATTCGTCTTTCATATCAAATACTTTTTACTTATTTTATGCTTCTGTAGCAGGTTCAAACAACTTATTGAACTCTTCTACTGTAACTTTCTTCTTCTTTAACTTAACCTGTCCCTTGATAGCAGCTGCAAGTTTTGTTTCAATAGCACGGTTCACCAGACCATCAACAGTTTCGCGCTTCTTCAACATCTCTTTAGCATAGTTATCAAGCAATTCATCAGGAATATTCATCATTCCGTACTGAGCAAACTGAGCCTTTGTAGCTTCGCGAGCCTGATTCAATACATCCTCATCTTCTACCTTGATAGAGTTCTGCTCTACAAGTTTTTCCTGAATAAGATGCCA
>JAGCKJ010000069.1 GCA_017647575.1 Bacteroidaceae bacterium
AGATGTGGAAATAATGGCAAAGAAAATCTCTTTTGCACCCTCAATTCCTGCCTCTTTTGGTGACATTCCCCGCTCAATACGCAGATATATGTTTTCGGTCATAACTATGGCATCATCGACCACAAGACCTACAGATAACACCACCGCAAGCATAGATAGTACGTTAATACTGAAACCCATAAGGAACATTACAAAGAATGAACCGATAATGGCTACTGGAATAACCAAACATGGAATAAGGGTTACACGCCAGTCGCGCAGGAACAGGAAGATGATTACAATAACCAGTATGAAAGCCTCGAACAGAGTCTTCTTTACCTCGTTGATACTTGCACGTATATATTTGGTATTGTCAAAACCATATTCGTATTTAACGTCTTCCGGCAGATCCTTCTGCATGCGTTCCATACGTTCATATACGCTGTTTGCAATATCAATATGGTTGGCACCTGGCTGTGGAACTACTACCACACTGACCATAGGTACACCATTCATCTTCATGTAGCTCTTGATATCTCTTGGACTCAGATCGGCATTACCTATGTCGCTAAAGCGAACTACCTGGTCTCCGTCATGCTTGATAACCAGATTGTTGAACTCTTCCATGGTGTGCATCTGTCCCAATGTGCGAATCTCAAGTTCAACGGTATTACCCTCAATAGTTCCCGAAGGCAGTTCCACATTCTCCTTGTCAAGAGCGTTCTTAACGTCCATAGGAGTGATACCATAACCTGACATTTTTACAGGGTCCAACCACAAACGCATGCAATAGCGTTTTTCACCCCAAATACTTACGCTACTAACATCCTGAATGGTCTGCAACTGTTCTTTAACCACCAAATCGGCTATTTCACTAAGTTCCAGCAAACTGCGTTTGTCGCTCTGCAGTGCCACCATCAGAATAGGAGATGCATCGGCGTCAGCCTTTGATACTGTTGGAGGATCGCAGTCTCTTGGCAACTGACGCTGTGCGCGCGAAACCTTGTCGCGCACGTCATTTGCTGCTGTTTCCAGATCGACAGAGAGTTCGAATTCTACTGTGATACGGCTGCTTCCGTATTGGCTCACACTGGTAAGTGAACGAATACCCGGAATACCATTGATCTGCTGTTCAAGCGGTTCGGTAATCTGGTTCTCTATAACTTCCGCATTAGCGCCCGGATAAGAACAGGAAACAGATATGATAGGGTTATCTACCGATGGGTATTCCCTGACACCCAGCGATACATATCCTACTGCACCGAATAGTATTATAATAAGGACAAGTACGGTAGATAGTACAGGTCTTTTGATACTTAATTCTGATATATTCACGGCTGTAGATATTTTTAGTTATTCTTTAAAACTACTGCTGAACCTGTACGCAACTGCATAGTACCGCTGGTTATAACAGTATCGCCTACACTAAGACCTGACAAAACCTGTGAATGTGATTCTGTGCGTAAGCCTTTCTGAATATCTGCAGGCATAGCTTTTCCGTTTTTATACAGATATACCTTATCTATACCCATTTCTGATATGATAGCTTCGCTTGGTACTGCTATTGCATTACTGAAAGTTCTAGTGTTAAGACTTACATCAACATAACGTCCCGGTACCAATTTTCCATCTCTGTTGTCATAGAGCGCACGGACAGTAAATGTTCTGGTGTCAGTGTTTACTCTTGAATTGGTTGCATAAACCTCTGCCTTGTGGCGAATGCTGTCACCTTCTACTGTAAATGTCAGTTCTGCTCCCTCTTTCAGGATACCTGCATAACGCTCAGGAATGTTAAACTCAATTTTAAGTTTACTTGTATTTGTAAGAATTGCTACGTTGGTGGTAGGCGATGCGTATGCACCTTCACTTACCTGACGCAGACCTATAACTCCATCGAATGGTGCGCGTAGCTCTGTCTGTGCAAGACGTGCCTTTACCTCTTCTATATCGGCCTCCAGTTTAGAGAGATTAGCTTCTGCCTCCTGGAAAGCCTCCTGGCTGACTGCCTCCTTTTCAAACAGTGCTTTCTGTCTGTACAGGCGGTCCTGTGTAGGCTTAAGCTGAGCCTCCAGTTTCTTTAACTGTGCCTGTAGAGGAGCGTCGTTTATCTTGGCAAGAATTTCGCCTTTCTTAACCTTTGTTCCCTCTTCAAAAAAGATGTCGGTAATTTTACCCGATGTTTCAAAACTTAGATTTACCTCTTCATTGGGAATAAGACTTCCGCTGACGTTGATACCATCAACCAATTCTGTCGGTTTAATAACTACGTACCTTACATGAAGTACGTTCTGTTTCTGCATAGGTTTTTGTGTTGATGTTGAACTCTGTGTCAGTTCCTTGTTTTCTTTTGGTATAAAAGCCTTAACTGCTAAAACAACCACAATACAGGCAATGATACCTACAATTAGCCATTTTGTACTTTTCTTCATATTTAATTCGGTTATACTGCAAAAATACAAAAACATATTAAAACCATAAAAGAAATATTAACTGAGTTAACCTTTTTTATAAAAATAAGTGCCTATATGGATTAAAAGTGTTATTTTCGTACCGAAACAGATATAAATACAATAGAATATGAAAAAAATCGGTAGATCTATTTGTAGAGCATTAACAGCATTTTTCTTCTTGTCTGCTGTACCAATGCAGGCAAAAGAGACTGTAAGTCTTCCGGGAGAACCAATCAGTTTTGTGCTGGATTATAATACAGATGGTGAATTGGTCTATGATGTAAGTTACAAAGGTGTAAAACTGATAGAAAAGTCACCTTTAGGAATGAATAATGCTGATGGTATGAGCTATACTCCAAAAAACTTTAAGTTAATGTTGGTAGGTTCATCAAGCGAAAACGGCACGATAACTCCAGTATGGGGTAAACGTTCTATGATGAACGGACGTTATATACAGAAGTCTTATTTAATAACTCCGACGCTTCTTAAAACAGGTGAACATAATACTCCTCCAGGAGTTTATTTAGAGGTAAGGGTTTACGAAGGTGCAGTGGCCTTCCGTTACAGATGCGTCCTTTCACAACCATCAGATGAACCAGAATTTCCCTTAAACACAATAATTGAGAATACTAAGTTTAATTTTGCAGGCGATTTTACAGCCTGGTATTACAATGGTGAACGTCATAATATAGGTCCTGAACTACTTTCCAGGGCAAATGGTGAACGTCTTCCGGTTATGACTGTCAAGGCAAAAGACAATATCTATATGGCCATTCATGAAGCCGATGTTAATGAAAAGGCTCTTCCTATGCGTTTGCAGACAGAACAGGGTAGTACATCGTTTTCTGTAGTTACAGAACCATTGGATTTTCAGACAAAATATCTGTCACCATGGCGTGTTATTCTTATAGGCGATACTCCTGGTGCACTTGTTGATTCCGATGTTTTGCAGCTTTTGAATCCGGAACCTGCAGAAGGAATGGACTTTTCCTGGGTGAAACCGGGTATAGCACTCTGGGATTGGCGTATAAACGGAGCTGAATGGGAAGGTTATCGCTATGGAATGAATTATGATTCCTGGGTAAGAATGGTAGATTTCGCAGCAGAACAGGGATTGGAGTATCTGGTTCTTGATGCAAACTGGTATGGTCCTGAATTTGAAAAGAATTCAGATCCTGTTACAGGCGAAAAGGCAAAGGATGTTCAGCGAATTATTAAATATGGTAAGGAGAAGGGTGTAGGTGTATGGCTCTATCTGAACGATGTAGCTGGTACAAACTACCCTATAGAAGAGACATTGAAACAGTACGAAGAGTGGGGCGCAGCCGGAGTCAAGTATGGCTTTATGAATGGTAATTCACAGCAGAAGAATGAAAAGACACGTCAGATAACTGAACTGTGTGCCAAACATCATCTGCTTATAAATTTCCATGATTATCCGGTACATCCGTATGGTCAGGAGAGAACTTGGCCTAATGCAGTTACCCGTGAATACTGTAAGGCGCAGCTGGATGGACATCAGACATTTGAACCAAAAACCTTTGTAACATCGGTCTTTGTAAATATGATAGCAGGTCCTATAGATATGAATAACGGATTTATGGATTTGCGTCAGGGACGTACCACTCGTGTAGATAACAATCAGGAGGTACATTCCACAGTATCAGGCGAAATGGCCAGAACACTTATAACCTATTCTGGTGTAACCATTATTCCTGATATACCTGAATATTATGAAAAGTATCCATCACTCTTGCGTTTCCTGTCAGCACAGAACATGCCC
>JAGCKJ010000070.1 GCA_017647575.1 Bacteroidaceae bacterium
CTATTGTGTTCACTGCATCGTATGTGGTCTGTGCAGAGAGACCTGCACAAGCCAACATACTTACTATTGTTATTATTCCTCGTTTCATAACTGTACTATTTTTGTATTTTTACAATCACCTTTTTCTATTTATCTTCTTGAAGTAGCGCTGCTACGAGCTGATGAACTTGAACTTGAGCTACCACTTGAGAAGCCACCTGAAGAAGAACTGATAGAACTGCTTGAAGAGCTAAACGAGCTGGTTGAAGCACCTAAACCTCTGGAAGAAGATCTTGAAGCGTTCTCACTATTTCTCGATATAGTATTTGCCGGCTGACGAGATGGTGTACTTGAACTGCTACGCAAGGTTGAACCGGAACTCTGTCTGCTGCTTGAACTGCTTGAGCTGCTACGCAAAGTAGATCCTGTGCTCTGTCTGCTGCTTGAGCTGCTGGCTTCGCTACGTACAGTAGTGTTGGTGCTCTGTCTGCTTGTGCTGCTTGGACGATTATAAGTTGTACCAGCCTGAGTAGTTCTGTTAACTGTTGCACTGCTTCTCACTGACGATGAAGAAACGCCCGCCGAACGCTGTGTACCGGAAGTAGAACGATTAACAACAGATGTTGTACGTTCTGCCGAAGTCTGAGTACGGTTTGTTGTAGCATTTTGTCTTACAGTTGTAGATGTTCTGCTTGAAGAAGGTGCAGTTACTCTAACATTGCGTGATGCTCCTGTTGATGTTCTGCCTACAGTACTTGAAGATGTAGTTCTGCTACTAACAGCCTGTCTTACAGGATCTCTGTCTGCAGCACCTCTTACTACACGTCCGCTACCACCGGCCAACTGTCTGTCCCAACGATTATTAAGCTGTCTGTTTGGAACAAATCTGTCTGTTGGACGACCTACATTACCGGCTATGATAATGGTATGTGAATGTCCGGGCCAATAGCCATGGTAGTGCGGATACCAAGAATCGTAATACCAGGGGTCATAGTACCATGGATCATAATACCATGGATCATAATACCAAGGATCCAAATATGCATAAGACCAGGCAGGACTATACAATGGGTCGTACCATGGGTCCCAGAAAATATCAGCTACTGCTGTCCAGCGATAACGTGGGTTCAGCAATCTGGAAGAGCTGTGAAAACGCAACATACGCATTGCAAATTCATAATCTTCTGCTGCATCCAGATAACCCTCCTTATATGCCTTTCTATCACTTAACGAACTCTCTACAAAGACTGTGTCGTGAACATAGATTACATCGTTTGCAAAACTATTGTCAATAGCAGCTGCACTACTTGCGTAATTATACCTACGGTTGTATTCATCCGGATCGCGCTCCGCAAAAGAACTTGAAACAACCGGACTTGAAGTCACTGTTGACTGTACTGCAGGAGCTGCAGTTACAACAGGCGCAGATACCGTACTCTTTACTCCGGAAGAGTAGATATCATTTCTCTGAGCCACCATAATTGCAGGTAGCGCCAGAACCATTACCGATGTCAAGATTAACTTTTTCATAATTATATCTGTTTTGTAGTTTTTCCAATGCAAAAATATAATCGGATATTTACATATATCCGGGAAAATTCCTAAAAAGGGAGGGGAAATTTCCTAAAAACGTATTTTTTCAAGATCTGCCTTATTGCCGGCAAATATATTAAAGTCGGTATTTGTATTTATACCTTGTATCTTTGATCTGTCGGAATATTGCCACAGAACCCATTCAGACTGGATTCCCGGCACTTCCGTATGATAATGTGCCACCCAAAGTGGGTATTCATTCAAAACTGCATTATCCAGATAGCGTTCCTTGAATTTTGCAGATGTATATATAATAGGTTTAACTCCATAGTGGTTTTCCAGTATTGAAAGGAAATCTATTAATTCACGTTGTAATTCAGCTTTACTGTCACCACGTTTCTCCACATCAACTACGGGAATAATATCGCCCTTAACCAATCCTGCATTGGCTATAAAAAATTCAGCCTGTTTTCTGGGCGAAGTTGCAGGATTATAAAAATGGTACGCACCACATATGATCCCCTCACGTCTTGCGCTCTCCATATTATAATTATTGGGCGAATCCTTGAACGTAACACCTTCTGTAGCATTAATGATGGCAAAATCTATGGCATAACCATTATCGTTTGCCTGTGCTACCTGCTTCCAGTCTATTCTGCCCTGATGATGAGAAACATCTATGCCATAGATGGAATAACCATTAGGCACACATAGTTCGTACGCTTTGGAACCATAGCAGGGCTTCCAACGGAAAGAGTTGGGTACGATAAGAATCCGGTATGCACCCAAAAGCAAAACAGCCACAAACAGTGAAGCCATGGACCAATAGATCCAGTCGGGCAGTTCCCGTTGATTGCGTTTCTTCTTTTTGTAAGTCTGTTTTACCTGACGCTTACGGTCTTTCTTTTTTATATCATCGCCGGTGGCAAAAAAAGAAGAGGCGCTCCCACTCTTTTTTTTGGTAGCGGGAGCCCTCTTTGTTGTATTCTTTTTGCCCTTAACGGACATAAATTACTTTGCCTGTTCTAATGCAAGAGTTTTTGTAGGCTGATCACAAACTTCTGTAGGACCAAAGTACTGGATAGGACCAGGATATACGAAACTTGTTTCGCGAGCCCACTCTGCACGATGTTTAACGAATTCTTTGAAAGGAGCACCGTCCAGTTCTACCAAAGCCTTCTTGATAACCGGCTTCATTTCACCGTTACGTTTCTCCATGTTCATCATCATTGTAATAGGCACACCACCTGCAATCCACTCTTCTGCAGGAGCAACTGTGTTCTTAACTGATGACATATAACCTGTCTTACCTGCAGCAATCAACATTGATGCATTGTAACCAAGGCTGTAGCAGTAGTCAGCATCAAAGTTAGATGGAGCTGCACAACGGCCTTCGTAACCAAAGAAGTGGTGCTGAGTAGCGAACTTACCAAGGAATTTACCCTCTTTCTTCCACTCTTCAAGTTTAACTGCAGTCATATCGGCAAGCAACTGCTCTGTTTCAATGAGTGATACCTGTACGTTTCCGTGTGGGTCACGTTCAAGAGCCAACTGACGGCTAACACCTTCCGGCAGACTCTGGAAGATAGCTGCATTTTCAGGAGAAAGCTTGCTAAGGATATATGAAATCTTCTTGTTGTGCTGAATCATATCAAATTCTGCCTGATTTGCTGCAAGAACGTCGTTCAATTCTGAAATCAACTTCTTAATAGCAGGGATAAATTCAATAAGACCTTCCGGAACAAGAACAATACCATAGTTCAAACCACGTGATGCACGTTCTGCAACCACAGTAGCAATGTAAGTTACAACATCGTCAAGAGTCTGGTTCTTAGCCTCAACTTCTTCACCTATAAGAGTGATGTTTGGCTGAGTCTGCAAAGCACATTCCAGAGTAACATGACTTGCTGAACGGCCCATCAATTTAATAAAGTGCCAATATTTCTTAGCAGAGTTACAGTCACGTTCAATATTACCAATTACCTCTGAATAAACCTTGGTAGCTGTATCAAAACCGAATGAAGTTTCAATTTCGCTGTTCTTCAGGTCACCATCGATAGTCTTAGGACAACCAATAACCTGAACACCTGCGCCAATAGCCTTGTAGTATTCTGCAAGTACACAAGCGTTGGTATTTGAATCGTCACCACCAATAATTACAAGAGCCTTGATATCTAATGCCTTAAGAATTTCCAAACCCTTATCGAACTGTTACTTCTTTTCCAACTTTGTACGGCCAGAACCAATGATATCGAAACCACCGGTGTTGCGGTATTCGTCAATGATTTCGGCTGTCAGTTCCATATAGTTATGGTCAACCAAACCACCAGGACCAAGAATAAAGCCGTAAAGCTTGTTAGCAGGATTCAATTTCTTCAAACCGTCAAACAGACCTGCAATCACGTTGTGACCACCGGGAGCCTGACCACCTGACAGAATAACACCTGCATTGATACGTTTCTTTGAAATTTCACCTTCTGATGCTTCAAATTTCAAATAAGGCATACCGTATGTGTTAGGGAAAAGTTTTTTAACCTCTTCCTGGTCTGCCACAGACTGTGTAGGTTCACCCTCTACAACTTTCAGCGCTCCGCGCAAAGCTTTAGGCAATTTTGGCTGATATTCAGCACGTGCCAACTGTAACGCACTCTTTGTCATTTCTTTCAATATTATATAGTTAATTACGTTTCCTGTTTTCTAAGGATTGCAAATTTCGCAAAAAAAGCGCATTTTAACAAGTCATTTTTCACATCTGTTTATATAAATGCGAATAAAAATTTGCCAAAGCGCAACTTTTGTAAATTTATTTTCCCGTTTTAATAAATGCAAAATAGACTGCCAGAACCAGCAGTATAAATGACACTATATGATTCCAATGAAAACTCTGGGTCTTAAACAAAAAAGTTACAACCACGGTAAACACACATAGCGATACTGCCTCCTGAATAACCTTAAGCTGTATAAGATTAAACGGACCTCCATTTATTTCAGATCCCATTCTGTTAGCCGGTATCATAAACGAATATTCAAGCAGAGCCACAGCCCACGACAACAGAATTATCACATAGAGAGGCCAATCTGTTGAAATCTTCATCTCCTGTAACTTTAAATTACCATACCAGGCAAATGTCATAAAAACATTCGACACCACTAACATCAAAATTGTAAAAAGAGCTTTCATATACTCAAAACTTCAAAATTCGGCGCGAAATTAGCAAA
>JAGCKJ010000006.1 GCA_017647575.1 Bacteroidaceae bacterium
AATGTAAGTACAGCTACTATAAACGATGTAACAGACCTTATGGTCAGTTCTACAAAGAAGAATGTGTAACTGCCTGTCTTTTCTGATATTACAGCAAGCAGATTGTTACCTAAAATGTAAAGTGGCTTGAATAGCTGTGTCGCCATTCTTCCGTATGCGCTATACGGTTCTACAAGACTTACCAAGAAGGTAAAACCAAATATCCAGGCAACGATTAGTACAGCCAGAATACCCCATCTTAACCAAGTGCGTTCAGGCTTATAACCGTACTTCTTTTTCTTGTTTGTCTTTTTGGCTATCCAGTTGAACAGATCCTGAAATATACCTAATGGGCATATTACAGAACAATATACTCTGCCAAACAGAAGTGTGCCAACTACCAGTATAATAAGTGTTGCAATGCTTAATGAAAACAGTGCCGGCGCAAACTGAATCTTTTGCAACCATGGGTTTTCAATAATTCCTGCAAAATCAATAAAACCGAATGTAAGGATTGCTATGACTGCAATAGCCAGAACAACTCTAATCTTTTTTAGCATAGTAAACAGGTGTTATAGTTTAATTCTCTTTACGTTCAGTTTATCTATATCCATTGTACCCATGCCCAATTTTTGACCATTTTCAATATGTGAAACGGTTTCAAGTGGAATCTGTCTGAACTGGTTGAAGAATTTTGCTGCAGCAGTATCCACAGCTACTATATCAGTAGATGCAAAGAGCGCTTTAGTAAGTACTACATCGTTTGCATTTCTGCCCTGAGGACCATTGTCGGTCATTATTCTGTAAGCATCAACTATATGCAGGGCTGCAGGCTTTGACAGGGTTGTGATATCTGCTATGCACTCCTGTAAACCCTGGCTGTGGAATGCACGTCTGTCCCATACTATACCCATGTGATTCTTCATTGCTATGGTCAGTCTGGCACCGCCATGGTTTTTCAGAATAGGCATATTGAACCATACATCGCTTTCCAGAATGGCTTTGTGTACCTTTGCTTTTTTCAGGGCTTTACCTTTTGGGAGTTCTATCTCCTGGTAGTATGATTCTTCGTTTGCAGGAACCATTATACCACCGGCACCTTTAACAGCCTTTTCTATACCGCTATGGTCATAGCATCTGGTCCATTCGTCGCAGGTGTGGTCAAATACCTTAACCTCTGCTGCGCCGGCACTCTGGCACTGCTTAATCATCTCTACTATAAGTTCCGGATTTGTGTTTGCTGCAAGTTCAGGTGTTCTATCCCAACCAATATTTGGTTTTAAAACAACTTTATCGCCCTTCTTTACGAATCTTTTTATGCCACCCAACTGTTCCAATGCTGCTCTCAGCATTGCTGCGGGTTCTCCGTTCATAATGGCAGCCATATCGGCGTATGAATCGGCACCGGCCTGTGCACCGGCTTCTGATGGCAGATTTGATGCCATAATGTCCATTACTCCGTTGCTCTTCACTGTTAGCATGGCACCTGCTGCCGCAAGTGTCTTTAGAAAATCTCTTCTATCCATAATCGGTCAGTATAATGTTTTGTTATAAGTAAATACACTCTTTTCCAAATTAGTTCGCTAATGTAGTAATTTGAATCGTAATAAAGGCTGGCATTAAAACTTTTTTTCAATATGGTGAAATATTTGCTTATTATTTCCTCTCTCTTATTGTAACAGTCCCGCAAAATGGCTAATTTCGCGGAATATTATACATACTAATTTATAAGCAAGATGTCAGGTACAAAAAAGATTTCATCAGCATTGGTTTCAGTCTATCACAAGGATGGACTTGATGAGATTATTACAAAACTTCACAAGGAGGGTGTTAAACTTATTTCTACAGGTGGAACTCAGCGTTTTATAGAATCACTGGGCATTCCTTGTCAGCCTGTTGAAGATTTGACAGGTTATCCGTCAATATTGGGTGGCCGTGTTAAGACACTTCATCCAAAAGTGTTTGGAGGAATACTTTGTCGTCGTGACGAAGATGAAGATATGGTTCAGATAGTTAACTACGATATTCCTGAAATTGATTTGGTTATTGTAGATCTCTATCCATTTGAAGCAACCGTTAAATCGGGCGCTCCAGAAGCAGATATTATCGAAAAGATTGATATAGGCGGTATTTCTCTTATCCGTGCAGGTGCCAAAAACTTTAAGGACGCTGTTATTGTAGCAAGCAAGGATCAGTACAAACCTCTGTTGGATATACTTAACGATCGTGGCGCAGAAACTACACTGGAAGAGCGTCGCTGGTTTGCAAAAGAGGCATTTGCAGTATCATCATACTATGACAGCTGTATTTTCAACTATTTTGCTGATAATAACGATGATAATCATTTCCGTCTGGCAATAGATGGTCATAAGGCTCTTCGTTATGGTGAAAACCCACATCAGAATGCTCTGTTCTATGGAAATCTGGAAAATATGTTTGATCAGTTGCATGGCAAGGAGATATCATATAACAACCTGCTGGATATTACAGCAGCTGTAGATCTGATTGACGAATTCCAGAATGATATTACATTCGCTATTCTGAAGCATAACAACGCATGTGGTGTTGCATCCCGTCCAACATTGATTGAGGCATGGAAGGATGCTTTGGCCGGTGATCCTGTTTCTGCATTTGGTGGCGTACTTATTACAAATGCCCCGGTTGATAAAGAGACTGCAGAAGAGATTAACAAACTCTTCTTTGAAGTTATCATTGCTCCGGATTATGATCTTCAGGCTCTTGAAATACTTGGTCAGAAGAAGAACAGAATTATTCTGGTAAGAAAAGAGGAACAGTTGTCAAATAAACAGGTGCGTTCAGCTTTGAATGGTGTTCTGGTACAGGACAAGGATTTGAAGACAGAAGTAGCTGGCGATCTTAAGTTGATGACTTCAAGAACTCCATCTGAACAGGAGATAGATGATATGCTTTTTGCAAACAAGATTGTAAAGAACAGCAAGAGTAATTCAATTGTATTTGCAAAGAACAAGCAACTATTGGCCAGCGGAGTAGGTCAGACCTCACGTGTAGATGCCTTGAAGCAGGCTGTAGAAAAGGCTGGTAGTTTTGGTTTCAGTTTGGAGGGCGCTGCTATGGCAAGTGATGCATTCTTCCCATTCCCTGATTGTGTGGAACTGGCTGATAATGCAGGCGTGAAGAATGTAATTCATCCGGGTGGTTCTGTACGTGACCAGGAGACTATTGACTATTGCGAACAGCATGATATGACACTGGTTACAACCGGTTTCAGACATTTCAAGCATTAATTAACTATAAACTGATATAAAACGGTGGGACTTTTTTCTTTGACACAAGAGTTATCGATGGACCTTGGTACAGCCAATACCATCATAATGTACAAGGACAAGATTGTTGTCAATGAGCCATCTATTGTTGCCCTGGACAATAAGACAGACAGACTTATTGCTGTGGGTGTAGAGGCTAAGGAGATGTATGAGAGAAACCCTCAGAACATCAGAGTTATCAGACCATTAAGAAATGGTGTGATAGCAAGTTTTGAAGCCTGTGAACAGATGATTCGCGGTTTCATTGATAAGGTAGATACCGGCCGACGTCTCTTCTCCCCATCGTTGAAGATGGTGATAGGCGTTCCTTCCGGTATTACTGAAGTTGAATTGCGTGCTGTACGTGACTCGGCTGAACATGCCGGAGGTCGCGATGTATATATGCTTTATGAACCAATGGCTGCTGCTCTTGGTCTGGGCATAGATGTATTGGCGCCTGTGGGAAATATGATTGTTGATATAGGTGGCGGTACTACAGAAATAGCAGTTATCTCTTTGGGCGGTTTGGTTTCAAACCGTTCCGTAAAGGTTGCCGGCGATGATTTTACTGCTGATATCCAGGAATATATGGGACGTCAGCACAATATTAAAGTTGGTGAACGTATGGCTGAACGTATCAAGATAAATGTTGGAGCTGCTCTGACAGAACTTGGCGAAGATGCACCTGAAGATTTCATTGTAGCCGGTCCTAACAGAATAACAGCACTTCCTATGAGAGTGCCTGTATGTTATCAGGAGATAGCACATTGTCTTGATCATTCTATTCAGCGTATTGAGATGGAGATTCTTAACGCATTGGAGAGCACTCCACCGGAACTGTATGCTGATATTTTGCAGAATGGTATCTACTTGTCAGGTGGTGGCTCTATGCTGAGAGGTATTAGCAAGCGCCTATCAGACAAATTAGGTATTGAATTCCGTGTTGCAGAAGAACCTTTGCTTGGTGTAGCCAAGGGAACTGCTGCTGCGCTGAAGAATGTTGAAAAATATCCGTTCCTGATGAGATAACCAAAAAGGAGACATTGCCGTGCGTTCGCTTTTTGACCTTATAATAAAGCACAGCTATGTTATCCTGTTTGTTGTTCTGGAAACATTGTCGCTGGTACTTCTGTTTGGCTTTAATGATCCGCAGAAGAAGGCTTTCATGACCTCTGCCAGTGGAGTTTCGGGTTCAGTTTTAGAAGTAAGTTCAGCAATCAGCGGCTTTTTTGCCTATGGTAAGGAGAATAGTGAGCTTGCAGCCGAAAATGCTCGGTTGCAAGCTGAACTTTTTATGTTAAGGGATTCCATTGCTGACAGCAGGTTACCTTCAACCGATAATTCTATTCTGACTGCGCGCGTAATAGACAATTCTATACGCAAGGACGATAATTATATAACGTTGAACAGAGGAACGATGGATGGAATACGTCAGGGAATGGGTGTCTATGATAGCAAAGGTGTAGTTGGCGTAATAATGTTGGCAGCAAAGCATTATAGTATCGTGTTACCGGTAATTAATGGCAAGAGCAGCATCAGTTGTAAGATAAAGGGTGATAACAGTTTTGGATTTCTGGAGTGGAGTGGTGGCGACGCTTCGGTAGCAGAACTTAGAGATTTACCTTATTATGCTACAATTAATGTTGGCGATACAGTCGTTACCAGTGGATATTCAGATATCTTTCCAGAGGGTATAGATGTAGGTGTTGTTTCAAATGTTCAGCAGCTGACGTCAGGATATACATTGAAGGTGAACGTGCAGTTGGCTGCCGACTTAAGCAATTTGGGCTGGGTTTATATAAATACCGCTCAGACTGATGTTGAATTAAAAGAGTTGTTGAACCAGATAAAACAGTAGTATGGGGGCAATATCTATATTCAGAAAGATAGGTCAGATTATTCTGTTGGTAGCTTTGCAGGTTTTGATATTTAACAAAATCAACCTGTTTGGCTACGTTACTCCGCTTCTATACATCTGGGTAACAGTAAAGATTGAAAACAGCTACTCCAGAAGTGCTATTCTGTTATTCTCCTTCTTTACAGGTTTGGCTATAGATATGTTTACCGGTACTCCGGGAGTGAATGCTGCTGCTATTACCTTGCTGGCGTTCCTGCAACCATATATACTGAAGCTTTTTGTGTTGTATGATCGCCGAGAACTGATGATACCTGGTGCTGATACAATGAAGAGAGGACCATTTATAGGTTATGTGTCATTATGCGCTATAGTGCATCATCTTTTTTATTTCATCCTGAAAAGCATACCGGTTGCAGATTGGTCCATGCTTATGTCAAAAGTGGTTTTCAGTGCTGCTTTAACTGTTCTGCTGATAGTGGTAATTGAGATATCGTTTGTAAAGAACTCAAATAAAAAGGGCAGAAGGTGAAGAGTTTTAGGTATAAAAACAGGAAGTTTACCATAATGATAATCTTTGCGATTGTCATTATTGTTTATATATGTCGTCTCTTCTCTATTCAGGTTACCGATACAACATATCGTGAATCGGCAAAAAGCAATGCCCTGTATAATAGAACCATTCATCCTTTGCGAGGTATAATCTATGACAGAAATAACAATATGGTGGTGGGAAATCAACCATATTATGATGTTACCGTTACTATACGTGAAGTAAAGAATCTGGATACTCTGTTGTTGTGTAGCTATCTTGACATCACAAAAGATTATTTTGATGAAAGGATGTCATATATAAAAGACAGAAACCGCAACCCCGGTTATTCAAGCTATACATCTCAGGTGTTTATGCCTCAACTCTCTGTAGAAGAGATTTCGGATTTCAGGGAGAACCTGTATCGGTTTAATGGCTTTGCTATAGAGAATCGTTCGCAGAGACAGTATCATTACGATGTAGCTGCACATCTTTTGGGAGATCTGGGCGAAGTATCCAAAAGTGAGATGGATAATGATGATTTCTATAATCGTGGCGATTATATAGGCAAACAGGGTGTTGAAAAGTTCTATGAAGAGCAACTGCGAGGAGAAAAGGGCGTTCAGGTTATGTTGAAAGATGCGTACGGCAGAATTCAGGGTAGCTATATGGATGGACAGTATGATATTCCTCCGCAGGCAGGTAAAAATCTTGTTTTGGGCATTGATATAAAACTTCAGGAGTTAGGCGAAAGGCTTATGCAGGGTAAGATTGGTAGTATAGTGGCTATAGAACCGGCTACCGGCGAAATACTTTGTATGGTTTCTGCCCCTACATTTTCACCTACAAGTCTGGTAGGGCGTCATAGAAGTGAAAACTATAATGAACTATATAACCATAACCAGAAACCATTGCTGAACAGGACTATAATGGGTACTTATCCTCCGGGTTCAACATTTAAAACAGCTCAGGCGCTAACGCTTTTGGAGGAGGGTATTGTTGACAACAGGACTACCTTTCCATGTTCTAATGGTTTTGTCTATGGACGTCTAAAGGTGGGATGTCACGAACATTCATCACCTATTAGCCTGGCACCTGCTATAGCAACGTCATGCAACAGCTATTTCTGTTGGGGCTATTTCAGAATGATAGGTGATGAAAAGTATGGCTCTGTACAACAGGCTATGACGGTGTGGAAAGACTATATGGTAGATATGGGTTTTGGCTATGCTCTTGGTGTGGATTTGCCTGGCGAAAAGCGCGGTATGATACCAAATGCCCAATATTATGATAAACTGTATAACAGAAGCTGGAATGGTTTGACTATCATCAGTAATTCAATAGGACAGGGGGAAGTTACCTTAACACCTCTGCAGATAGCAAATCTGGGTGCTACAATAGCAAATAGAGGTTATTACATAACTCCTCATGTAGTTAAGCAGATAGAGGGTGATGAAATAGATTCAATATACACCTCCAGACATTATGTGAATGTAAGCAGACAAAATTATGAACTTGTGGTGGAGGGTATGCGTCAGTCTGTAATAGACGGAACCTGTACAGCAGCCGCATCTGAACTTTATGAAGTATGTGGAAAGACCGGTACTGCTCAGAATAATGGCAAGGACCATTCTGTTTTTATGGGGTTTGCGCCGCGTGAAAATCCGCAGATAGCAATAGCTGTCTATGTGGAGAATGGTGGTTTTGGTGCCACTTATGGTGTTCCAATTGGTGCATTAATGATGGAGCAGTATATTACCGGAGGCCTTTCGGAAGCGAGTGAAAAGAGAGCAGAATATTATGCAGATAGATCAATAGACTATGGTAACAAAGCGCGTTAACATATTATCAAATATAGATTGGCTTACCGTAGCACTGTATATAATTGTAATGATATGCGGTTGGCTTAGTATCTGTGGCGCAGCATCGGATGTCGATGCTACTCAGTTGCTCTCTATGTCAACACGTCCCGGCAAACAGCTGTTATGGATGGTGTGTGCATTGGGACTGGCATCTTTTATAATGCTGATAACGAAGGATTTTGTAGAGAAATATTCATATCTGATATATGCGTTGTCTATATTATTGCTTATAGTGACCATATTTATTGCAGAAGATACCAAAGGATCTCGTTCATGGATAGATTTTGGTGGTTTTAAGATTCAGCCTGCGGAATTTACCAAGTTCACAACGGCATTGGCACTTGCCAGGTTTGTTGATACGAATAAGCTTGATTTGAGCAAATGGAGCTCTTTGCTTAAGAGTGCAGTACTGATTATGGTGCCATTACTGCTTATTATATGTCAGAAGGAGACCGGTACAGCAATAGTATTTTTAGCCTTTTTCCTAGTTCTTTACCGTGAGGGTATGACTGGAAACCTTCTGCTTATAGGCTTCTGTATGGTGCTTTTCTTTATTTTGGGTATAAAGTATTCTGATGTCACTTTTGCAAATCAGGTGTTCAGTGTAGGAGTATGGCTGGTACTCTCAATGGTGCAGATAATTACCACAATTTTGGTATGGATGTATTCTAAAGAGCGCAGAATTACAGCTATCACCTTTTATATAAATATATGTGGTATGGTTCTTGGAATGTCTGTCTCTATGCTGATATACCCGTTTGACGTAACAATTTTACAGATAATTCTTATATCTGTAGTGATTCTTCTGCTTATATTCCGCGGATTGATGGACATGGCCAGACAATATTTCTTTATAGCACTGTTCGCAATCTGTTCAGTAGGTTACCTGTATTCTGTAGATTATGTATTTGAGAAGGTTCTTGAACCTCATCAGCAGGTTAGAATAAATGTGATTTTAGGACTTGAAGATGATCCGTATGGTGCCGGATATAATGTAAATCAGTCAAAGATAGCAATAGGCTCAGGAGGCTTTTCGGGTAAAGGATTTATGAAAGGAACTCAGACCAAACTTAAATATGTACCGGAACAGGATACTGATTTTATATTCTGTACTGTGGGCGAAGAACAAGGTTTCTTGGGCTCTGCTTTTGTGCTGATACTCTATCTGGGGTTGTTATTAAGATTGGTACATCTTGCAGAACTGCAGACTTCGCAATATTGCAGAATATATGGTTATTCCGTAGCATGCATTCTGTTTTTCCACGTATTTGTAAATATTGGTATGGTGTTGGGCATTACTCCAGTAATAGGAATTCCATTGCCGTTCTTTAGCTATGGCGGATCTTCGTTATGGGGATTTACCATACTGCTCTTCCTCTTTCTGAGGATGGATAGCGAACGGACAGCCCGTTGATGGACTGCCCGTTACTAATTATTGCTCACTACTTTTATTGCTGTTGTTATTATTATTTCGTTTCTGGAATTTATCTCTTTTGTTCCAGTGGCCATCTTTGTTGCGCCTGTTCTCTTTAGGTTTATCAGAAACTTCATTGTCATTACCCTGAGGAGCAGTGTTGATTGAATTTTTCTCCTGATTGTCAACACTCTTTCTGGCAGGCTTCTTTTTCTTCTTTTTCTTAGTATTGTCAAAGCGTGTCAATCCATCTTCATCAAGGATATCTGATGTTATCTTGGTGTTATGTTCTGTGTTGTTCTCATTCAGGCTCTTTGGTTTGATTCCGCGTTTGTTAAGAGCAATTATCTCAAGCGCTCTGCCTGAAGAGATTGTCTCCAAATTAGCCGCAAATACTTTATCGGTAGAATAGGATAACTGATTGTTAAGTATATCTGCCTTAAAGAAGTAGTAGGTGTTATCAAGGGTTATAAGTTCAACTTCTCTTGACGGGAAGTGTTTCTGGGCCTCTACGTAGGTATCTACTTCGTAATTCAGACAACACTTCAGCTTAGCACACTGTCCGGCTAGTTTCTGTGGGTTCATAGAGAGGTCCTGAAAACGAGCTGCACCAGTGGATACTGATACAAAGTTTGTCATCCATGTAGAACAGCAAAGTTCGCGACCGCAAGGGCCTATTCCACCTATTCTGCCGGCTTCCTGTCTGGCGCCAATCTGCTTCATCTCTATTCGTACGCGGAAAGCTTCTGCCAGCACTTTAATAAGTTGTCTGAAATCCACACGGCCATCTGCTATGTAGTAGAAAATAGCCTTGTTACCGTCGCCCTGATACTCTACATCGCCAATCTTCATTTCTAGACCTAAGTCTTTGGCTATCTGTCTGGAGCGTATCATAGTACTGTGTTCGCGGGCTTTAGCCTCTTCGAACTTCTCCATATCAACCTCTCTGGCTTTCCTGTAGATTCGTTTAATCTCTATATCTGGTCTTAAATTGGCTTTCTTCATCTGTAACTTAACCAGTCTGCCGGTCATTGTTACTGTGCCTATATCGTGGCCAGGGTTTGATTCCACCGCTACAATATCGCCCTTTTCAAGCTCTATATTGTTGGCATTCAGAAAGAAACCTTTTCTGGTGTTTTTGAACTGCACCTCTACATATTCACAATCGTTGTCAGAACCTGGCAGACCTTCCAGGTAGTTGAATGAGTGCAGTTGTCCTATATGTTGTCCGCATCCTTTGTAGGATACGCCCTGACATCCGGGTTTAAGTATGAAATCCTGATCCATATCTACTGTTTTATAAGAATGATAAGTTTCAACGATAAATCGAAGAATACCATTCTGGAATTTACATTCTGTTCTATATGTCGTTGCGCTAATGAAATCTCTTCCATCAGCCCTATGATGTTTCTCTCGTTAACAAAGGGAGCAAATCTGCTGGAGAAGTTCTGCTCCTGAATGGTAAGGAAGTTAAGCGATGGATTGTGAAAATTGCAGATGAAATTTTCACGTATCATACGCTGGCAATATGAGAGAAATCTCTTTTGCCATTCACGTCCAAACTGTGCCAGTGTCTCTGCCAATGCTTTTATCTCTCTTACGTTTCTGGCGTATGCCAAACGCATTAGTTGCATAAAGTACTCCAGATATTCCTGACTCTCTTCATTTATTGAAAGAGTCTGTAGAGCCTTGTGCCAGCTTCCTGAACTTATATGAGCTATATTTTGTGCTGTACTGCTCTCTACACTGTATGGCGGCTGCTGGAGTCTGGCAGATATTTCACTCTCTTGCAACCTTTTGAACTCAATTCGTTGAGTACGGCTTGTTATGGTTTCCAGTATCATCTCCGGATTATTTGAAACCAGAATGAATACTGTCTTCTGTGGTGGTTCTTCCAATAGTTTCAGCAGACTGTTGGAACATGCCTGATGCATCTTTTCAGGATACCAGATTATAGCAATTTTATAACCTCCCTCGGTGGATTTTAGTGATAACTTTGATGTGATAATGTCACTTTCTGCAGCAAAGATTTGTGCCTGTTTGTTTTCTGCACTAAGCGATGAAAGCCACTCATCCAATGTGAAATATTCCTTCTCTAAGATGATATCACGCCAACTTTGTATCTCGTCATCGCATCGGGTAGGTCTCTGTGATGTTTTGCTTTTGTTTATTACGGGATATACAAAATGCAGGTCAGGATGAACCAGCTTGTTCATTTTGTAACAGGATGGGCAGGTGCCGCAGGAATCGCTCTCTGTTGTTTTGTTACAGAGCAGAAATCTGGCAAACGCAATAGCCATTTGTAGCTTGCCAGTGCCTTCAGGACCGCTGAACAGTAGTGCGTGAGGGATAGTTCCCTGACGCACCATATTCAGCAATCTTGCTTTTATATCATCCTGTCCAATAATATCCTTAAAGTACATTCTGTATTCTGGCTATATTGATTTTTACAGTATTGTGCAGTTGCAACTTGGTTTCAACTGTTTAAAGAAGTCATTGCCCTTATCATCAACCAGGATGAATGCAGGGAAGTCTTCCACTTCAATCTTCCAGATAGCTTCCATACCCAATTCAGGATATTCTACACACTCAATTGATTTGATGTTGTTCTGAGCAAGGATAGCTGCAGGACCACCAATTGAACCTAAGTAGAAACCACCATGTTTCTGACAGGCGTTTGTAACATCGATAGTACGGTTACCCTTTGCCAGCATAATAAGTGAACCGCCGTGATCCTGGAATTCATCAACGTATGGATCCATACGACCGGCAGTAGTTGGTCCCATAGAACCGCATGCCATTCCGGCAGGAGTCTTGGCTGGTCCGGCGTAGTAGATTGGGTGATCTTTCATATACTGTGGCATTGGTTCGCCGGCATCAAGACGAGCCTTGATTTTAGCGTGGGCTATGTCACGGCCTACAATGATTGTTCCGTTCAGTGAAAGTCTGGTTGAAACAGGGTATTTGCTCAATATCTTGCATACTTCGCTCATTGGCTGGTTCAGGTCAATTCTTACAACTTCGCCTTCGCCTGCATTTCTCAGCTCTTCAGGTATCAGTTCGTATGGTTTGTCATCCATCTTCTCAATCCAGATACCATCCTTGTTGATCTTACACTTAATGTTGCGGTCTGCTGAACAGCTAACACCCAAACCTATAGGGCAGCTTGCGCCATGTCTTGGCAAACGAACAACGCGTACGTCATGAGCCATATATTTACCACCGAACTGTGCGCCCAAACCAATCTTGTATGCCTCCTGAAGCAGCTGCTTCTCTAATTCAATATCGCGGAATGCACGACCGGTTTCGTCGCCGGTAGTTGGAAGTGAGTCA
>JAGCKJ010000071.1 GCA_017647575.1 Bacteroidaceae bacterium
AGACGCATATTCCAAAAACCAACCTCGATACATTCCGGAAAGATGATGACGTATCAAACCATCATCACCTACCATAGGAGTATATATTTTACTATTTTCTTCACTCATCATTTTTTCCTTTAATCGACGCGAATTTACAACTTTTAAGCCGAATTTGCCATCGTTAGTTTCATTATTTTATTATAAAGATGTACCTTTGCACAAATTTTCACAAAATAGTTATGGCACAAGAAGATGTTTTCAAGAAGCTAGTTGCTCATTGCAAAGAGTATGGTTTTGTATTTCCATCAAGCGATATATACGATGGCTTAGGTGCAGTTTACGATTATGGTCAGTTAGGTGTTGAGCTAAAGAACAACATTAAAACCTATTGGTGGCAGAGTATGATTCTGCTGCATGACAATATTGTAGGTATTGATTCTGCAATCTTTATGCATCCAACTATTTGGAAAGCATCGGGACACGTTGACGCATTCAACGACCCTCTCATTGACAATCGCGATTCAAAGAAACGTTATCGCGCCGACGTTCTCATTGAGGACCAGATGGCAAAATATGACGAAAAGATAGAGAAAGAGGTTGCAAAGGCAGCAAAGCGTTTTGGCGAATCTTTCAACGAAGAACAATTCCGTTCAACCAGTCCACGCGTTGCAGAAATTATAGCTAAAAGAGAAGCTCTGCACGACCGTTTCAAAACAGCTATGAACGATGGTAACCTGGCAGAACTTAAACAGATTATTCTGGACGAAGAGATTGTTTGCCCTATCAGCGGTACACGTAACTGGACAGATGTACGTCAGTTCAACCTTATGTTCTCTACAGAGATGGGTTCTACTGCTGACAGCAATATGAAGATATACCTGCGTCCGGAAACTGCACAGGGTATCTTTGTAAACTACCTGAACGTACAGAAAACCGGTAGAATGAAAATTCCTTTCGGTATTGCACAAATAGGTAAGGCATTCCGTAACGAAATTGTAGCTCGCCAGTTCATCTTCAGAATGAGAGAGTTTGAACAGATGGAGATGCAGTTCTTTATTAAACCGGGCACAGAGCTTGATTGGTTTGCAAAATGGAAAGAGACACGTATGAAATGGCATCAGGCATTAGGTTTTGGCGCAGACCACTACCGTTTCCACGACCACGACAAACTGGCTCACTATGCAAACGCAGCTACCGACATTGAATTCTTGATGCCATTTGGTTTCAAAGAGGTAGAGGGTATTCATAGCCGTACAAACTTTGACCTGTCACAGCACGAAAAATACAGTGGCAAAAACATCAAGTACTTTGATCCGGAAAGCGGTGAAAGTTACACTCCGTATGTAATTGAAACATCTATCGGTGTAGATAGAATGTTCCTCAGCATAATGTCTGCTGCTTTTGAAGAGCAGGCACTTGAAAATGGAGAAACACGTACAGTATTGCACCTGCCTGCATCATTGGCACCTGTAAAACTGGCTATTCTGCCATTGGTTAAGAAAGATGGTCTGCCTGAACTTGCTCACAGCATTCAGAACGACCTGAAGTTCCACTTCAACTGTCAGTACGACGAAAAAGACTCAATTGGTAAGCGTTATCGTCGTCAGGATGCTATTGGTACTCCATACTGCGTAACAATAGATCATCAGTCACTGGAAGATGGCACAGTTACATTGCGTGATCGCGATTCTATGCAGCAGGAACGTGTTAAAATCAGCGATTTGAACGCTATTCTATCCGATAAGGTTTCTATAACAAGCGTATTGAAAACGCTTAAATAAGAGATAAGATGAAGAGAATTCTAACCATATTGACATCTGTCATAGCACTTGCTTTTGTCTTCACTTCTTGCGAAGAGACAGAAGAGTTCAACGAATTTTCCAATTGGAAAGAGCGTAATGACAATTTCATAGATTCTATTGCGAATGCAGTTGCCAACTATTCGGCTGAACCTATTGCACCATACGATGCAGAAGAAGGCGATATGTTCAGGATACTCTCATTCAAACTTGACCCTAAAAAGGAGTGGGGAGATAGCAGATACGTATATTGTAAAGTGGTAGAAAAAGGAGAAGGAACTTTTTCTCCATGTTTTACCGATAGCATTAGAATTAATTACAGAGCCAGATTGATTCCATCGGCCAACTATCCTATGGGATATATCGCAGACCAATCATTCAAGACTCCGGAACTTAATCCGGCAATCAATTCACCGGTAGCTTTTAAAGTATCAAGTTTGATTGACGGTATGGCATCGGCTCTGCAATATATGAGAGTTGGAGATATTTGGCGAATATACATTCCATACTCTATAGGATATGGAAGTGATAAGGTTTCAGACATACCTGCATATTCAACTTTAGTATATGATGTCAACTTGACAGAAATAGCCAAAACCGGCACATCGCTATCACCCAGATAATAGAGATAAAACATACCAAATTATAGAGAATATAAAAATGGCAAAAATTAAAGGTGCAATCGTAGTCGATTCTGAACGTTGTAAAGGCTGCGAACTTTGCGTATCCACTTGTTTGCAACAGGTAATTGGAATGTCAGATCCTGTAAATAGTAAAGGTTACCATTATGCCTATATGGCAAACCCGGAAGCTTGTACAGGCTGTACCAATTGCGCAATTATCTGTCCAGACGGAGTGATTTCCGTTTATAGGACTAAAATTGAAGATTAACTATGGAAAAAGAGTTTAAACTGATGAAAGGTAACGAAGCTATTGCCGAGGCAGCTATACGCGCCGGAGCAGATGCTTTCTACGGTTACCCTATTACTCCACAAACAGAGGTTATGGAGTATCTGATGGAGGTTGATGCAGAATCCAGAACAGGTATGGTGGTACTTCAGGCAGAAAGTGAAGTATCTGCTATCAATATGGTTTATGGTGCTGCAGCAACAGGTCATAGAGTATTGACATCATCTTCAAGTCCGGGCATTAGCCTGATGAGTGAAGGTATTTCATATTTGGCTGGTGCAGAACTGCCTTGTTTGCTTATTAATGTATCGCGAGGCGGTCCGGGTTTGGGAACTATCCAGCCAAGTCAGGCTGACTATTTCCAAACAGTTAAGGGCGGTGGTCATGGTGACTACAAATTGCTGACATTGGCTCCATCATCTGTACAAGAGATGGCAGATTTCATTGCAGAAGGTTTCGATTTGGCATTCAAATATCGCAATCCTGTTATGATTCTTTCCGATGGTGCATTAGGTCAGATGATGGAAAAAATTGTTCTCCCGGAACAGCGTCCACGTTTGGCAGAATATCCTGATTGGGCTACCAATGGTACTCCTGAAGGTAAAGAGCGCAGATTTGTAACATCACTCAATCTGTTGCCACAGCAGCACGAAATGGTAAACATTCGTTTACAGGAGAAATATCGTGCTATGGAAGCAGAAGAGGTACGTTACGAAATGATAGATTGTGAAGATGCAGAATATATCATTGTAGCTTTCGGCATCATTGCACGTATAGCTCAAAAGAGTATTGAATTAGCCAGAGCAAAAGGACACAAGATAGGTCTTTTCCGCCCTATCACTTTGTATCCTTTCCCTACAAAGGAGATCACTGCTTTGGCAGAGGAGAACCGCGTTAAAGGACTTATGTCTGTTGAATTGAATGCAGGCCAGATGATTGAAGATATCAGACTTGCTGTAGAGGGACGTAAACCTGTAGGTTTCTTTGGTCGATTAGGTGGTATGGTACCTTCACCAGAAGAGATTGAGAACGCATTGTATAAAGAGTTCAACCTTTAATCAAGAAAGAGAGAAATGGAAGCTAAAGATATAATCAAA
>JAGCKJ010000072.1 GCA_017647575.1 Bacteroidaceae bacterium
ATAATTCAGCTGCCTTCATCAAAATCTCTTCCATAATTAAATTTTGTTAAAAGTTGAATAATGAATAATCTATAGTTGACGCAAAAGTAATACAATTAGGTAAATACGCAAACGTTATCTACTTTTTTTTGAAAAAAATATTTTTAAATTATATCATATGTTATAAACATTTTTCAAACTGCAATGTAAATAAATAAATCTGTCAAACAGGCAGACACTTAAAAGAAAAATCAGTAACTTTGCTACATTAATAATAGTAAGATTTGAATTATGAAGAAGTTTATACTAGTTGCGCTATGTTGCATGTCGGTAATGACCGTATTTGCAAAATCAGAACCAATAGACTCTAAATATGGTGTAGGAGCTGTAACAGTAAATTCTATTGGAAGAGTAGAGTTTGTTGATGAGATAGAGATACCTGTATCTGCTGATTTGGATAAATGCTATAGTGGATTGTTTACCTGGGCAAAAGGACGTTTTGCTAGACCTATTGTACTGAAAAGCGACATCCTGAGTGACAATAATGAAAATCGCAGGTTTACAATGCGTGTTCAGCAGAATCTTGTATTCAAGAATAGTGCATTGGTAACTGATATGGCAAAAATCAGCTACAATCTGAACTTTGCAATAAAGGAGGCAAATGGAAAAAAGAGTTGTGTTGTTACAATGACAGACATAAGCTATCTGTATGAAGAAGATAGAGAAGAAGGTGGTTTTTCATTTGCTGCAGAAGATTGGATTACAGATGATGAAGCTTTCAATAAGAACAAGACCAAGTTCCTGAGAACTACAGGAAAGTTCCGTATCAAAACTATCGATCTATACAACGAGATTGTAGATCAGACAATTGAAATCATCAAAGCTCTGTAATCATAAAACAAGATTATAATGGCCAAAAGCAAAGAACTATACGTAAGACTGGGGCTTAAAGAAACAGCTACTGACAATGAGATAAGAGGTGCATACACAACTCTTATCAATGGTTTGGCACCTGATTCTTCAGATTACTTAAGATTAACTGAAGCATACGATATTCTGAGTAATATCAACTACAGAGCGGAATATGATGTTACCGGTAAGATTCCAAAGTTGAAAAACAGCGGAAATAAACAACACACATCAAAGTTAAGTACAGAAACACTCATAACTATCAGGAAGGCATTGAATACCATTTTCTTGATAGGAACTGTGATTACTGTTATACTGTATATTCTAAAGATGAATGGCCATTCAGGAGTACCATTCTTTGCAGTAGGTATTACAGCATTGATAGTTAAAATTATTGAATTTATATTGAGATTACTCTTTTAATATTTTACAAAGAAGGGTTAATGTACAGACAATTATTACATATAGCAACAGTAATGGGACAAAGAGCAACACTCGTTGTCTCATTACTTGTTATTTGCACAGTCGGATTAAAAGCACAGAGTACCATCTCTCAAAATCAGGATGGTTTTCATGGTGCAACTATGGATGGCTTTCTTACCACTGATCCTGGCAAGGATTCTACAGTTGTAGAACGCGAAGTATCTACTGAATACAATCAATGGGTTATTGACAGAAACACAGGTTTGACTGTAGAAATGCCTTTGGATACTGTAATGCACTATTTTGAAAGTGAGCATCTTACAGAAGGCCATACAGGCAGATACAGCTACTTAGGCAACATGGGGTCACCAAGACTTTCCAGAATCTATTTTGACCGCGATTATAAGAATGACTTTATATTTGAACAGCCATATAGCTATTATGTAAAAGATGCTTCAGAATTCCGATTTACAGATACTAAAACCCCGCATCTTAATCTAAGCTATTTTAAAGGTGGCAATAAGACTACCGGTGAAGAACGCATAAAAGGTTATTTTGCTGCAAATTTCAATAAAAAGTTGGGTATAGGTCTGGACATGGACTATCTATTGGGACGTGGTCGTTATGATAGTCAGTCAACATCTATGTTTGACACACGTCTATATACCTATTGGCGTGCAGACAGATATAACGCACATATCACAGTAAATAGTGATGAAATTAAGGTAGCTGAAAATGGTGGTATAGAGGACAGACGTTATATAACCAATCCGGAAGCAATGGCTGAAGGTAGAAAACAGTATGCACCAGAAGACATCCCTTTCAGAATGCATTACAACTGGAATAACATTAAGCGTAAACAGTTAATGTTTTCACAAAGTTTTAAACTTAACAAGACCTATGAATATGAGGATAGTCTGGTAAATGCTGACACAACATTCTATATAACCAAAAAAGAAGTAAAGACTATCAGTACTATTGCTCATAGCCTGGAAACAGGAACTCTTCAGAGAAGGTACATATATAATGTTATTCCTGATAATTTTTATTCAAGAACATATTTGAATAATGATTCATTAGATGCTACCAGGGAATTCTACATAACAAACACATTGTCTGTATCACTTAACGAAGGCTTCAGCAAATGGGCTATAGCAGATATATCTGCATATATCAGACATGATTTGCGTTATTTCAATATTGCAGACACCATAGCAGGCCGTGGCAGAGAATCAGAGTTTCAGCAGAAACACACCATTAACAATATCTACATAGGCGGCCAGATAAAACGTTCTGCAAGCAACAATCTCTCTTTTGGTGCAAATGCAGAGACAGTTGTTTTAGGCGATTATGCTGGTGATTTTACATTAGATGGTAATTTACAATATCGTTTCCCGCTATTTAAAAAAGATGCTTTATTGGGAGCCACAGCTACCATGAGCAATCTTACACCATCATTCTACTATAAGAAGTTCCATTCCAGATATTGTTGGTGGGATTTAGATACAAAACGTGAATTTATCACACGCATATCTGGTAACCTGCATATTGAAAGTACAAACACCAATATTTCAGCAGGTGTAGAGAACAGAATGAACTACATCTATCTGACAAATATATCTCAGGGTTATACTGTTGATAACAGAGTACTTCCTACATATGACATTAAAGCACTACAATATAATGGATCAATCCAGGTCGTTTCTGCCAATATACAGCAGAATTTCAAATTGGGTCCGCTTCATTGGGATAACGATGTTACATGGCAGGTATCTAGCAACAAAGAAATTTTACCACTGCCACAGATAAACATATTCACTGATCTCTATTTCAAATTCCTGTATGCCAAACGCTTAGAAATAGAAGCAGGAGCCAATATGACCATCTTTAGCAAATATAAAGCTCCAACATATAGTCCTGCTGCCGGTATGTACCATTTGCAGAACAGCAATAACATTCAGGAGGTAGGCGAATATCCACTTATAAATGCATACGCCAATCTTCGTATAAAGGGAGTACGTTTTTATGTTATGTACTACCACGCAAACGATGGTCTGTTGAAGAGTACCGATTCTTTCTTTGTTCCGGGATATCCTGTAAACCCAAGTATGGTTAAGTTTGGATTAAACTGGACATTCTTTGATTAAAATTAGCAATTGACAGATATGATTAGATGGGGTTTTATAGGATGTGGTCAGGTTACTGAACAGAAGAGCGGTCCTGCTTTTGCAAAGGCAGAAGGTTCTGCCATTGAGGCAGTAATGAGCCGTGATGCTGAAAAGGCAAAATCATACGCTAAACGTCATAACATAAAGAAATGGTATGATGATGCACTCGATTTGATAAATGACCCGAATGTTGATGCAGTATATATAGCTACCCCACCCTCATCACACGCTACATACGCCATAATGTCCATGAAGGCAGGTAAACCTGTTTATATAGAGAAGCCAATGGCATCAAGCTATGATGAGTGTATGCGCATTAACCGTATATCCAAAGAGACAGGCGTACCCTGTTTCGTGGCATATTACAGGCGTTATCTGCCATACTTTCAAAAGGTTATTGAACTTAAGGAGAGAATAGGTAAACTTATCAATGTACAGATAAGATTTGCTCAGCCACCTAAGGAACTGGATTATAACAGCGTAAACTTACCATGGCGTGTAATCCCTGACATAGCAGGAGGAGGCTACTTTTACGATCTTGCTCCACACCAAATTGATATGGTTCAGGAAATTTGCGGATGCATAATAGACGCATGTGGTTTAAGCAGCAATATAGGCGGTCTTTACAAAGCAGAAGATACAGTTAGCGCATGTTTCAAATTTGAGGATGGACTGGTTGGCTCCGGTTCATGGTGTTTTGTGGCAGATGAATCGGCAAAGATGGATCGTATAGAACTATTTGGCGATAAAGGTATGATCTGCTTTTCAATTTTCACATTCCAGCCAATAGCTCTTCATGACGAAACAGGCAGGCATGAATTTGACGTTCCAAATCCGGAACATGTTCAGTTCCCGTTGGTACAAGCTGTTGTCAACCATCTGAATGGTGGAGAAAAATGTAGTTGCGACGGACTAAGCGCAACCCCTACCAACTGGGTAATGGATAGAATATTAGGCAAATTCTGATAAGTAGATAAATAAAGCAAAAGCCTCTGCAGCATACACTGTCAGAGGCTTTCTCATGTATGTTTATAATACAGTATAATCTTTAAAATGTGCATCCTACAGAGATAAGCAGACGGTTTGTACGATCTTCATATCCCAGCACTGGATCATCGTCATACTCATTCAATGTAAATATACTATTTCTTAAAGTATTTACGAATGCCGCATCAATATAGAACTGTTGTCCCCCTTCTACAGGCGCAGAGCAATATCCTAGGCCAAATGTAATATCACGTTTGCCATCATGACGTTCACTCTGGAAATCCATTCTGTTCATATTAAAATCAGTATCGTCAACAAACTTGAATGAATCATTTGCAAACATAGCAGTTGTTCTTGTATATCCTGCTCGGAGGCTCCACTTACCAATGTTCTGCTCTATACCTGCACGTAAAGTTCCATAATTATTGAAATCATAACTACCCTGGTCACTCAGATAGATACCGCTTTTGTCCATCCACATAATTGTATTTTCAAAATTATGTTCATATTCCAAACCTACAGCTGTCTTTCCTAATGTAAAACCTGCACTTGCATTAACGCTCCATGGTGATGTAAAACGATAACTTGTATATTGTGTAAACTTTGCACCATCCTTTAGTTCACCTTCAAAGGCATAAAGATAATCAGCATAATCCAAATTCAATCCATACCATGTTGGAGTTTTAACCGCCAGACCAAATCGAACGGCATTTAACGGACGATATATCATACCAAAAGACATATTATATCCTGTACCATATTGAGTGGTCATCATATCAGCCGAATGATAATCAGTTGCTACAGAATATCCAGGCTGTTCAGGATAATAATCGTAAAAATAACCTGTAGCACTATATGAAGTACTTAACATTCCCAATGTATAACCCAGATATAGCTTGTTATTGAAGTTGAGAGCAACATTCAAATCATAACTTCTGTTTCTGTTTACTTGATAACTTTCCAGGTCTCTATATACTGTATATCCGTCTGCATCAGAAAATTGATCATAATATGTCATATTTCTATTGGTGTTACTGGTCTTTCTGTATGAGAAACCCAGATTCACACTCTTTAACGCCCTGCCGTCAGGAAGACGATTAAACAATACGAAAGAGAGTACATCTGCAGATGCATTAATGCCTGAACTCAGATTCTTTGAATACCAGTCATAGGCAGAAATACTATTTGCATTCATCGATGTTTCTCCCATCAGAGTTTTATTACTGTTTAAGGAACCTGTAAAGTTCACCTCATTGGTAGTGTATGTTCCAATACCGGCCGGATTGGTAGATATTGTTGATATATCATTACCGAATGCACTCATAGCTCCTCCCATACCAACATATCTGGCAGTACCTATAAGATCCTGCTCTATCGCATTTGCTGCGTCGTATGAGGTCTGTGCAGAGATTCCTGCACAAACCAATACTGTTACTATTGATAAAAATCCTCTTTTCATAACTTTTAAATTTATAGCATTAAACAAACACTATCCTGTTATTATCTGCGTGATGATGAACTGCTGCGTGATGCACCTGCACTGGCTCTGCCACCACCGCCCATAGACGCTCCGCCGCCACTTGAAAAGCTTGACGAACTGCTTGAGAAACTTGACGTACTACTATTACCTATAGATCTGGAGCTACTGCTTGATGATCTTGAAGTGCTACGTTCTGCAACTGACTGACGAGCTTCAGAGCTTGTATTGCTGTTACGTATTGTAGCTCCTGAAGAGCGACTGCTTGAACTGCTGCTGTTGCTACGAACGGTAGAACCTGTAGTCTGACGGCTACTTGAACTACTGCTGTTACTGCGAACGGTAGAACCTGTAGTCTGGCGGCTGCTGGTACTGCTTGGTCTGTCATAGGTAGTTCCAGCCTGGGTAGTTCTGTTCACAGTTGCACTGTTTCTGACTGAAGACGATGAAACAGAGGCCGAACGCTGTGTTCCAGAAGTAGAACGATTAACTACAGAAGATGTACGTTCTGCAGAAGTCTGAGTACGGTTTGTAGCAGCATTCTCTCTAACAGCCGTAGATGTTCTGCTTGAAGATGGTGCAGTAACTCTGACATTACGTGAAGTTCCTGATGAAGTTCTGCCGACTGTACCTGAAGATGTAGTTCTGTTGCTAACAGCCTGTCTTACAGGATCTCTTTCAACACTACCTCTTACTACACGTCCGTTACTACTACCTGCCAGTTGTCTGTCCCAACGGTTGTTAAGCTTTCTGTTAGGAACAAATCTGTCTGTTGGACGACCTACATTACCGGCTATGATAATGGTGTGCGAATGTCCGGGCCAATAGCCATGGTAGTGCGGATACCAAGAATCGTAATACCAGGGGTCATAGTACCATGGATCATAATACCAAGGATCATAGTACCAAGGATCCAAATATGCATAAGACCAGGCTGGACTATACAATGGGTCGTACCATGGGTCCCAGAAAATATCAGCTACTGCTGTCCAGCGATAACGTGGGTTCAGCAATCTGGAAGAGCTGTGAAAACGCAACATACGCATTGCAAATTCATAATCTTCAGCTGCATCCAGATAACCCTCCTTGTATGCCTTTGTATCACTCAGCAGGCTCTCTACAAACACTGTATCGTGAACATAGATTACATCATTTGCCAAACTATTGTCAATAGCTGCTGCACTACTTGCGTAATTATACCTGCGGTTGTATTCATCCGGATCGCGCTCCGCAAATGAACTTGAAACTACCGAACTTGTAGTTACTACAGGCTGAGCAGCTGGAGCAACAGTAGTTGCTGCCGGAGCAGATACCGTACTCTTAACTCCGGAAGAGTAGATATCATTTCTCTGTGCCATCATCATTACTGGCAATGAGAGAACTATTACCGATGTCAAGATTAACTTTCTCATAATTATATCTGTTTAAATGTTATTTTTCCAATGCAAAAATATAACCGGATATTCACTTATATCCGGGAAAAATCCTAAAAAAAGAGGGGAAATTTCCTAAAATCGTATTTTTTCCAGATCGGCCTTAGTGCCGGCAAAAATATTAAAATCGGTGTTGACAGCAATTCCGTCTATATGGGACCTGTCAGAATATTGCCACATCACCCACTTTGATTCAACCTCTGGCTGTTCAGCATAGTAATGTGCTACCCACAACGGATACTCATTAAGCACCGGATTGTCCAGATAGCGTTCCTTAAATTTAGCCGATGTATATATAATAGGTTTAACACCATAGTGATTTTCTAGAATTGACAGAAAATCAATAAGTTCACGTTGTAGTTCCGTTTTGCTGTTACCGCGTTTTTCAACATCTACAACAGGTATAAGATCACCTTTCTGTAAGTTTGCATTCTCAATAAAGAATTCAGCCTGCTTTCTTGGCGATGTTGCCGGATTATAAAAATGATAAGCGCCACATATTAATCCAGCCCTGCGTGCATTCTCAATATTTTTATCAAAAAGAGAATCCTTGTGCGTACCACCCTCAGTTGCCTTTATTATTGCAAAATCTATGGAATATCCATTGTCATTCATATCAGCCACCTTGTCCCACTCTATCCTGCCCTGGTAGTGCGATACATCTATACCATATATATTATAGCCGTTGGGAACACAGAGTTCAAAAGCCTTGGAGCCATAACAAGGTTTCCATCTGAATGAATTTGGAACTATCAGTACCCTGTATGCTCCTAACAGAAGGAAGATGACAAACAGTGAAGCCACAGACCAATACATCCAGTCCGGCATTTCACGCTGTTTCCTCTTCTTCTTTTTATAGTTTTGCTTAACCTGCTTACGCTGATTGTGTTTTTTGATATCTGCATCTGTGGCAAAAAAAGAAGAGGCGCTCCCACTCTTTTTCTTAGTAGCGGGAGCCCTCTTTGTTGTATTCTTTTTGCCCTTAACGGACATAAATTACTTTGCCTGTTCCAATGCAAGAGTCTTGGTAGGCTGGTCACAAACTTCTGTAGGCCCAAAGTACTGGATAGGACCAGGATATACGAAACTTGTTTCGCGAGCCCACTCTGCACGGTGTTTAACAAACTCTTTGAATGGAGCACCATCCAGTTCAACAAGAGCCTTCTTGATAACAGGCTTCATTTCACCGTTACGTTTCTCCATATTCATCATCATAGTGATAGGCACACCACCTGCAATCCACTCTTCTGCAGGAGCAACAGTATTCTTAACTGATGACATATAACCTGTCTTGCCTGCTGCAATCAGCATAGATGCGTTGTAACCCAAGCTGTAGCAATAGTCAGCATCAAAGTTAGATGGAGCTGCACAACGGCCTTCGTAACCAAAGAAGTGGTGCTGTGTAGCAAACTTGCCAAGGAACTTGCCCTCCTTCTTCCACTCTTCCAGCTTAGCTGCTGTCATGTCTGCAAGAAGCTGCTCAGTTTCAATCAAAGATACCTGAACGTTTCCGTGTGGGTCACGCTCCAATGCCAACTGACGGCTTACGCCTTCTGGAAGGCTCTGGAAGATAGCTGCATTTTCAGCAGAAAGCTTGCTCAGAATATAAGGAATCTTCTTGCTGCGCTGTATCATATCAAATTCAGCCTGATTTGCTGCAAGAACGTCGTTCAGTTCAGCAATAAGTTTCTTGATAGCTGGGATAAATTCAATCAGACCTTCTGGAACAAGAACAATACCGTAGTTCAGACCGCGTTCTGCACGCTCAGCAACAACAGATGCAATGTAAGTTACAACATCGTCAAGAGTCTGGTTCTTAGCTTCAACCTCTTCACCAATCAGAGTGATGTTTGGCTGAGTCTGAAGAGCACACTCCAAAGTAACGTGGCTTGCTGAACGACCCATCAGCTTAATGAAGTGCCAGTATTTCTTTGCAGAGTTACAGTCACGTTCAATATTACCAATTACCTCTGAATAAACCTTAGTAGCTGTATCGAAACCGAAAGATGTCTCAATTTCGCTGTTCTTCAGGTCACCGTCAATAGTCTTAGGACAACCAATTACCTGAACACCTGCACCGATAGCCTTGTAATATTCTGCAAGTACACAAGCGTTTGTATTTGAATCGTCACCACCGATAATAACCAGAGCCTTGATATCAAGAGCCTTCAGAATTTCAAGACCCTTATCGAACTGCTCCTTCTTTTCAAGTTTTGTACGACCTGAACCAATGATATCGAAACCACCGGTGTTACGATATTCATCAATGATTTCTGCTGTAAGTTCTTTATAGTTGTGATCTACCAAACCGCCCGGGCCCAGAATAAAGCCATAAAGTTTGTTTGCAGGATTCAGCTTCTTCAAACCGTCAAAAATACCTGCAATAACATTGTGACCACCAGGAGCCTGACCACCTGAAAGGATAACACCAGCATTGATACGTTTCTTTGAAGTTTCACCTTCTGCCGGTTCAAACTTCAAATATGGCATACCATAAGTGTTAGGGAAAAGTTTCTTTACCTCTTCCTGATCTGCTACTGACTGGGTTGGTTCACCCTCTACAGCCTTTAACGCACCGCGCAAAGCTTTAGGCAATTTTGGCTGATATTCAGCACGTGCCAACTGTAATGCACTCTTTGTCATCTTTTTCTATTGTTAAGTTATGAATTATACTTCACTTGTTTGAAGCGCAAATTTCGCAAAAAAAGAGCATTTTAACAAGCCATTTACAAAACATTGCGCAAATAAATTGTACAAACAGAAATATTGTAAATTATTTTCCTGTCTTTATGAAAGCAAAATAGACTGCCAGCACCAGGAACAGGAAAGATACAATATGGTTCCAGTGAAAACTCTGAGTTTTGAAAACCAAAGTTACAATAACAGTAAACACGCATAGCGAAACTGCCTCCTGAATAACCTTAAGCTGAATTAAATTGAATGGTCCGCCATTTATATCGGAACCTATTCTGTTAGCCGGTATCATAAACGAATATTCAAGCAGAGCCACCGCCCACGACAATAGAATTATCACATAGAGAGGCCAATCTGTTGAAATCTTCATCTCCTGTAACTTTAAATTACCATACCAGGCAAATGTCAT
>JAGCKJ010000073.1 GCA_017647575.1 Bacteroidaceae bacterium
ACAGACCATTTTGACCTGCACTCACAGGGTCCTACAACCGATACCAAATACAAAGCTCTGGAACATATTCCGGGACTTAACGTAGGTGGTTTCTTTGATGCCGGTGACTTTGATATTGAAACAGGTTCAAATATCAATGTGGTACAGAATTTTGTAACAGCATGGGAACTCTTTAAGCCTATGCGTGACGAAACATTTGTAAGTCAGGAACAGCGTTATGTGGATCTGCATCGTCCGGATGGAACACCTGATATTCTGCAGTTCATTGAACATGGTACACTTAACCTTGTGGCTCAGGCAGAACAGATAGGTCACATGGCACAGACTTTGTCAAATTCTGTGCTGGATAACTATCATCACTTAGGCGATGCTTCTGCTATTACCGACGGTCTTATCTATGATCCATCTTTGAAACCATATCAGGTTTCTGCCGATGGCAAACGTAGTGGTACTCCTGATGATATGTGGGCGTTTACAAGCCGCAATATTAGTCTTGACCAGCGTGCAGCAACAATGTTTGCAGCAGCAAGCCGCGCTTTGAGAGGTTACAATGATGAACTTGCTGACCGTGCTCTGAAACAGTCAAAGAGATTGATGAAGGAGGCTGACGAAATAAATGCTGCAAGACAGAACGGACGTAATCAGAATAATCGTAACAGAAATGGTGGAGGTAATGTTGCTACAAACCTTCAGCTTTATGTTGCTACAGGCGAAAAGCAGTATCTGGAGCAGTTTGAAAGTCAGATATGGGGTGCATTGGACAGAAACGTAAATGGCACTATCAATACAGCTATGGATGCTATCCCATATATGGATGCAGAATATAAAGAGAAACTGCGTCCTTATGTAGAGAAGTATAAGGAGTATATTGTAAGTCTTGATGAAAACAACCCATATGGTCTGCCTATCGGTTTAGGAAACTGGGCAGGTGGTGGTAGTATTACCAGCTTTGGTACAACAGTATCATTCGCAAACAAATACTTCCCGGATATAGTTGACAAGAGCTTTGCATATAAGGCAGCAGGTTGGTTGTTTGGTTGTCACCCATATCATAACTATTCATTTGTTGCAGCTGTTGGTGCAACACGTCCAAAGGAGGTGTTCTATGGCAATAACCGTGCAGACTTCTCATTTATTCCTGGTAACGTAGCTCCTGGTTTGTTGTTCCGTCAGCCTGACCACTTTGAAAACTATGATGATTGGCCATTCCTGTGGGGACAGAACGAAGGAACTATTGCAGGTAATACAAGTTATCTGATATTTGGTGAAGCCTTCAAGAATCTGATAAAGAATTAAAAAAAACTGATATATCTAAAAGGTTCGGACACTGTGTCTGAACCTTTTTTTGTGTTGTAACTATTGCACATTTTATTCTTTTAGTCTTAAGTATCAGAACTCTGAAAAAATAGTTTTATCTTTACAAACAAAATTGACTAAGTTTAAGGATATGAAAAAGATTCTGTTTGCAGCACTGGCTGCTATTTCATTGCCTTTGATGGCACAGCAATCGCATGTGAATATTCAGTTTGATCCACAGCGTAACACTGAGAACATTAAACCTTACAGTACTAATGTTATTTCTCCGGAAGTTCACGATGATAACACCGTGACTTTCAGAATCAATGCCCCAAGAGCAGAGGAGGTGTTGCTTACCGGTTCCATGTTTGTAGGAAATGATTCAAGAAGACGAGTACCTTTTGAAAAGAAGGAGAACGGCCTTTGGGAGGTGACTATCGGTCCGCTTAAACCGGAAATCTATTTCTACTACTTCATTATAGATGGTGTGCAGAATATTGACCCAAACAATACCTTTACCGGTCATGCAGCAATGCCATCTTTCAGTATCCTTTTTGTACATGGTGATGAGCCAACATGGTACGATCCAAAACCGGAAGTTCCTCATGGAAGCATTACAACACACTACTACTATTCATCTGTTACAGAGGGTTTGAGAGATATGATGGTTTATACACCGGCAAACTACAACCCTAAGAAAAAGTATCCTGTACTCTATCTGATGGGTGGCTCAGGTGACCTGACAGAGACCTGGGTAATGCATGGACGTGCAAACTTTATTTTGGATAATTTGATTGCAGAGGGTAAGGCTAAAGAGATGATTGTGGTATTCCCAAATGACCAGATGGTAACACGTAGCCATCCTCAGCATACAGAACTGGCTTTCCCGTTGGTTGAAAAAGAACTTATAGAGTGCGTAATTCCTTACGTTGAATCTAAATACAGCGTAATTAAGGATAAGCATGCACGTGCTCTGAGTGGACTCTCCATGGGTGGCAGAATGTCACAGTATGTAGCATTGCGTAATCTGGATGTATTTGGCTCTATGGGCCTGTTGTCAGCAGCTATAGAAGTAACAGAAACACCGGCGTTGAACGATCCTGATATCAATGACAAGATAGACTATATGTTTGTAGGTGGTGGTACCTACGAAACAGGTTTTATGGCACGTCATGAGCGTCTGCATGAAACACTGGAAGAGATGGGTGTTGAGCATCAGTTCTATGTAGGCGGCGGTGGTGCACACGATCTGGTAACATGGCGTCATCTTTTGTATTACGAATTCCTTCCTAATTTGTGGAGAACAAATTACAAGTGGAAATAACAAAATAGAAGAATTCAGAGTGTTCCGTCAATAGATTTTGGCGGAACATTTTTTTACTGAATGTTTGGATAAAAATATCTAACTAACTTCCTTTAACAGAAAAATAATGCTAAATTTGTAACCCGTTACGATATTACGGGTATGAATAAAATAGGTTTCGACAATCTCAAGTATCTGACAATTCAGTCAGAGCATATCAAGCAGAGAATAGCTCAGTTTGGCGATAAGCTTTATCTGGAATTTGGAGGTAAGCTTTTCGATGATAATCACGCAAGTAGAGTATTGCCAGGTTTTCAGCCTGACAGTAAGTTGCGTATGCTTATGCAGCTGAGCGAATATGCCGAAATAGTTATGGTGATAAGCGCCAGAGATATAGAGAAGAATAAAATCCGTGGCGATTTGGGCATTACATACGATATGGATGTAATACGTCTGCGCCAGGAGTTTGAAGACAGAGGCCTGTTGGTAAGTTCGGTTGTAATTACCCACTATAACGGACAGTCAAGCGCGGAGGCTTTTCGTGAAAAATTAAGACGTCTGGGCATAAAATCATATTGTCATCATACCATAGAGGGCTATCCTACAAATGTGGCTCTGATTGATTCAGAAGATGGTTTCGGTAAAAATGATTATGTGGAGACAACCCGTCCGCTGGTTATCGTAACAGCACCAGGGCCAGGCAGTGGCAAAATGGCTGTATGTTTAAGCCAGCTGTATCATGAACATAAGCGCGGAATAAAGGCAGGTTATGCAAAATTTGAAACATTCCCTATCTGGAACCTTTCATTAAAACACCCTGTGAATGTAGCCTACGAAGCTGCAACTGCCGATCTGAACGATGTGAATATGATAGACCCATTCCATCTGGAGGCTTACGGCAAGACTGCTGTGAATTATAATCGTGATATTGAGATTTTCCCTGTACTGAATGCTCTCTTTGAAGGAATATACGGAGAGAATCCATATAAATCGCCAACAGATATGGGCGTGAATATGGTGGGTTTCTGTATGTCGGACGAAGAGGCCTGCATGAATGCTGCGAAAGATGAAATAATCAGACGATATTATACTGCTCTGGGCAAACTTGCAAAGGGCGATTGCAACGACAATGAAGTAAACAAGATTGCGCTTCTGATGAAGCAGGTTAAGCTGACAACAGATTTCAGAAAGGTTACAGTGGCTGCAAAAGAGAGAAAAGATAGGTCTGGTGTACACTCTTCAGCTATAGAGCTGGCAGATGGCACAATTATCACAGCCGAAACAAGTCCGCTTCTGGGTCCTAGCGCCGCTCTTATTCTGAAT
>JAGCKJ010000007.1 GCA_017647575.1 Bacteroidaceae bacterium
CATCTGTTTGGAAAGAGTCTGGTCTGCAAATAGTTTCCTTATGTCGTCGTATGCTTTAATGTAAGATACCGGATTGGAACGCGAAGATCTTCCTATGTGGTTCTGATCTACAAACTCTACTCCTTTTACCATATTCAAATCGCCCTCTACGGATAGACATTCACCGGGGTGTTCGCTGGTTTCACTGTAGATGTTCTTCAGGTGCAGATATAGTATCTCCCTGACAAGTGTACTTTTACCTGAACCGCTTACTCCGGTTACTACTGTCATTACATTCAGAGGGAATTTTACATCTATTCCCTTCAGATTGTTTTGACGCGCCCCTTTTACCTGGATTGAGTTGTTCCAATATCGGGGTGAATAGGGTAGTGGAATGGTCTCTTTACCTGTCAGGTACTTTATGGTGTAGCTGTCTGAATTGCTGTCCAGATTGTTTATATCGCCTTGATAGACTATGTTTCCACCGCCACGACCGGCTTCAGGGCCTACGTCTATTATGTAATCTGCTGCACGAATTATCTCTTCGTCGTGTTCTACTACTATTACGGTGTTGCCTATCTCTTTTAGCTCTTTAAGTACCTTTATAAGTCTGTCTGTGTCGCGGCTGTGCAGTCCTATGCTGGGTTCGTCAAGTACATACAATGAACCTACCAGACTGCTGCCAAGCGATGTTACCAAACTGATACGCTGGCTTTCTCCACCCGATAGTGTGTTGCTGGCTCTGTTCAATGTCAGATATTCCAGCCCTACATTGGTCATAAATGTCAGACGTCTGTCTATCTCTTTAAGAATTCTCTTTGCTGTCTGATATTCGTGTTCCTGCAGTTTCAAATTAGAGAAAAAATCCTTTAGTTTGCCTATTGGCATTTCTATTAATTCTGTAATAGATTTTCCTCCCACTTTTACGTATGTTGCCTCTTTACGCAATCTTGTTCCGTGACATTCCGGACAGGTGGTTTTGCCTCTGTATCGTGCCAGCATAACTCTGTACTGAATCTTGTACTGGTTGCGTTCTACCATACGGAAGAAGTTGTCTATGCTACATTCCCAATCGTCTTCCGAAAGTGGTTTGCCGGTACCGTGCCACAGATAATCTTTTTCTTGTTCTGTCAGTTCGTAGTATGGTTTGAAGATAGGGAAATCTACCTGCGAAGCCTGCATAATGAATGCATCTTTCCATTCGCCCATCTTTTCTCCACGCCAACATACCACTGCACCATCATAAATACTGAGTGAACGGTTGGGGATAACCAATGATTCATCTATTCCTATTATTCTACCATAGCCTTCGCAAACGGGGCAGGCACCTATAGGAGAATTGAATGAAAACAGTTGTTCTGTAGGTTCTTCAAACTTTATTCCGTCTGCTTCAAAGCGGTTGTTGAACTCTACAAGTGTAGTCTGTTCTGTATCATAGAAACGTAGCAGACAGCAACCATCACCCTCATAGAATGCTGTGTCGGCAGAATCGCTCAATCGGCTTATGCTCTCCTGAGTGTAGTCTGTGGATAGGCGGTCTATCAATATGTATGCTTGATGTATGTTCTCTTCTATATCGGATAGTTGGGCGTCATTATCTATAATGTCCTCTATGCGAATAATCTCTGCGTTATAGTCTATGCGTGTATAGCCCTGCTGAAGTTGAGATTGCAATAGCTCTTTTACACTGCTTTTACCTCGCATAAGCAGTGGGGCAAGAACAGTGTATCGGGTACGTTCCGGATGGCTCAGCATAGATTGCACTACATCTTCTGTGTAATGTCTTTTTACTAATTCACCGCTTATGGGCGATACCGTTTTACCTATTCTGGAAAAGAGCAGTTTAAGATATTCGTAAATCTCTGTCTGTGTGCCCACAGTGGAACGTGGATTCCTGTTTGCGGTATGCTGTTCTATGGCAATGGTTGGTGGTAAACCCAAAATATAGTCACATTCGGGCTTTTTCATTCTGCCCAAAAACTGGCGTGCGTAAGACGATAACGATTCTACATATCTGCGTTGTCCTTCTGCATACAGAGTATCGAAAGCTAAAGATGATTTACCTGAACCTGACAATCCGGTAACAACAATGAATTTGTCTCTTGGAATCTCTAAAGAGATGTTATTCAGGTTGTTTACCCTCACTTTATGTAGTAATATGTTATCTGTTTCCTTTGCCATATTCAAACTATTCCACCTATTTTATGCACAAAGGTACGGATTTTTATGCTTTCCTCTTCATTACGTTAGAATAATTGGTTAATTTTGCATTGAATTTTGAACATTCCAATTTATAGATATGATACTCTTCTTTAAGAATCAAACAGGCACAATAGTTGCCACTGAGAGCGTTTCAAAACTGTCTGAAGACGATGTAAAAAAACTGTCTTGGCTTTATGGCGAAGCAGAACTGTTGGATGCAGAATCGTTAGAAGGATATTTTGTAGGTCCACGTCGTGAAATGATTACTCCCTGGAGTACAAATGCTGTAGAAATTACCCAAAACATGGGACTTTCGGGCATTTTGCGTATAGAGGAATATTTCCCTGTAAAAGATGCTGATGCAGAATACGATCCTATGCTGCAGCGTCTCTATTCAGGTTTGGACCAGAAAATCTTTAAGGTTGATATTGAACCACAACCTATTCTTTTTATTGAAGATTTGGAATCTTATAATGAACAAGAGGGTTTGGCATTATCGACAGAAGAGATTGAATATCTGCATAAAGTAGAAGGCGAATTAGGTCGTAAACTAACCGATAGCGAAGTGTTTGGTTTTGCACAGATCAATTCAGAACATTGTCGCCACAAGATATTCGGTGGTACATTCATTATAGATGGTAAAGAGATGGAATCTTCTCTGTTCCAGATGATTAAAAAGACTACTCAGGAGAATCCTAACAGCATTCTTTCTGCATATAAAGACAATGTGGCTTTCTCACAGGGTCCTGTTGTGGAACAGTTTGCTCCGGTAGATCACTCTACATCCGATTATTTTGTTATTAAAGATATTGAAACAGTTATCTCTCTTAAGGCAGAGACTCATAACTTCCCAACAACGGTAGAACCATTTAATGGTGCTTCAACCGGTACAGGTGGTGAAATTCGCGACCGTATGGGTGGCGGTAAAGGTTCTTGGCCTATTGCCGGTACTGCTGTTTATATGACATCGTACCCAAGAAACGATCAGGGTCGTCAGTGGGAAAAAACAATGAAGGAGCGTAACTGGTTGTATCAGACTCCAGAACAGATTCTTATTAAGGCATCTAATGGTGCATCAGATTTCGGTAACAAGTTTGGTCAGCCACTTATCTGCGGTTCATTGCTTACATTTGAACACAAAGAGAATGACGAACAGTATGGTTACGATAAAGTGATTATGCTGGCAGGTGGTGTAGGTTATGGTACCAAACGCGACTGTTTGAAGGGTGAACCTCAGACCGGCAATAAAGTTGTGGTTTTGGGTGGTGATAACTATCGTATTGGTCTTGGTGGTGGTTCTGTATCTTCAGTAGAGACAGGTCGCTATTCATCGGGCATTGAATTGAATGCTGTTCAGCGTGCAAATGCAGAGATGCAGAAACGTGCTTACAACGTAACACGTGCACTTTGTGAAGAGGAATCTAACCCTATCGTATCTATTCACGACCACGGTTCAGCAGGTCACGTTAACTGTCTTTCAGAACTTGTGGAAGAGTGTGGCGGTTTGATAGAGATGGATAAACTACCTATTGGTGACAAGACTCTTTCTGCAAAAGAGATTGTGGCTAACGAATCACAGGAACGTATGGGCTTGTTGATTGACGAAAAATATATAGGTCATGTTCAGCAGATTGCAGAACGCGAACGCGCTCCGATGTATGTAGTTGGTGAAACTACTGGCGATGCCCGTTTTGCTTTCCAGCAGGCTGATGGCGTTCGTCCTTTCGATTTGGCAGTAAGCCAGATGTTTGGCTCATCACCAAAAACATATATGGTAGATGAAACTGTAGAACGTAAATATGAAAACGTTAAGTATTCTGAAAAGGATCTTACAAAATATATAGAAGATGTATTGCAGTTGGAATCAGTAGCTTGTAAAGACTGGCTCACAAATAAGGTGGACCGTTCTGTAACAGGTAAGATTGCACGTCAGCAGTGTCAGGGTAAATTGCAGTTGCCACTATCAGACTGCGGTGTTGTTGCTTTGGATTATCGTGGAAAGAAGGGTATTGCAACTGCTATTGGTCATGCTCCTCAGGCGGCTCTTGCCGATTCTGCAGCAGGTTCTGTACTTGCTGTATCTGAAGCTCTTACAAACATCGTCTTTGCTCCACTTACACAGGGTATCAACAGTGTATCGTTAAGCGCAAACTGGATGTGGCCTTGTCGTTCACAGAAGGGTGAAGATGCACGTCTGTACAAAGGTGTTAAGGCTCTGTCTGATTTCTGTATTGCACTTGGTGTGAATGTTCCTACAGGTAAGGATTCACTCTCAATGACTCAGAAATATCCTAATGGTGAAAAGATTATCAGCCCGGGTACAGTTATTGTATCTTCTGGTGGTGAAGTTTCTGATGTTAAGAAGGTGGTATCGCCTGTATTGGCAGAGGTGAAAAATAGCACTTTGCTTCACATAGACTTTAGCTTTGATGAACAGCGTCTGGGCGGTTCTGCATTTGCTCAGTCACTTGGTAAGATAGGTAGCGATGTTCCTACCGTTAAGAGTGCAGAATATTTTGCCGATGCTTTC
>JAGCKJ010000074.1 GCA_017647575.1 Bacteroidaceae bacterium
AAATGGATACCTTCAGGATGCAACTTACGGTGGTGCTCAGGTATTCAACTATGAATGGGGTAAATCAACACTTATAATAAAAGGAAATCCTACTACATATAACACTAAATACAACTACTCTAAGGTAGAAAACAACTACAGCATAGACATCAATGTATTGCCACAGTTAGTTGATGAACGTATTGACATTATGCTGGCAATGAATACATACGCTCAGTTAGGAGGTGCTTTAGGCAATAAGTATCCATACATTCTGGAAAACAATGACTACAAATACCAGTATCTGTTTGACCATAACAATAGGATTGTTCAGATGGTTCAGACACCAGACAATACAGATCCTAACAAACAGGCCACCTATTGGTTTATGATAAGCTACGCAGACTGATAAAAAACAAGATAGCACTGATATGGGAAAAACAGAAGAAATAACAGCCGATGAACTGCGATACCTGCAGTTACTCTCCAAGTCTTTTCCTACTATAGCCGATGCAAGCAGGGAGATAATCAATCTGGAAGCCATTCTGAATCTTCCAAAAGGAACAGAACACTTCCTGACAGATATACATGGTGAATATGCAGCCTTCCAGCATGTGCTGAAGAACGGATCAGGTGCTATCAAACGTAAGGTAAACGAAATCTTCGGCAATGAACTGAGCAGACAGGAGCAGAAAGAACTCTGCACCCTTATCTACTATCCCAAAGAGAAACTCAGGCTGGTAAAGAAGCACACCACTGCTTTAGACACATGGTATCAAACCACACTGAATCAGTTGGTTAAGGTTTGCCAGAGCGTCTCATCCAAATACACCCGTTCAAAGGTAAGAAAATCACTTCCTAAAGAGTTCTCATACATAATTCAGGAGTTGCTGCACGAATCTTCAATGGATCCGAACAAGCATGCTTATATCAACGTAATTATAAGTACGATTATCTCCACAAAACGAGCTGATGAATTTATCATTGCTATGTGTAACCTGATTCAACAGCTTACCATAGATTCGCTTCACATTGTAGGCGATGTATTCGATCGTGGCCCGGGTGCCCACATCATTATGGATACGCTGTGTAACTACCATAATTTTGACATTCAATGGGGTAACCACGATGTATTATGGATGGGTGCTGCAGCCGGCAATGATGCCTGTATAGCCAATGTTATAAGACAAGCAATGCGCTATGCAAACTTGGCAACTATAGAAGATGGATATGGCATCAATCTGCTACCATTGGCTACATTTGCTATGGATACATACGCAGAAGATTCATGCTCCATCTTTGAACCACGCATAAAATTTTCGGACGGCAACTATAATGAAAGAACATTGCGTCTGATAGCGCAGATGCATAAAGCCATAGCAGTAATCCAGTTCAAGTTAGAGGCAGCCATCATAGACAGACGCCCTGAATTTGAGATGCAGGACCGTAAACTGCTGCACATGATAGACTTTGAAAGAGGAATCTTCTGCTACAACGGCAAAGAGTATGAAATGACCGACACCTATTTCCCTACCATCAACCCTGCCAACCCGTATCAGCTTACTCCAGAAGAACAGGAGATTGTAGAGAAGATACACATATCGTTCGTGAACAGTGAAAAGCTGAAGAAACACATGCGTTGTCTCTTTACCTATGGCGGAATGTATCTGGTGTGCAACAACAACCTGCTCTATCATGCATCGGTACCAATGAATGCCGACGGTACCTTCAAAAACGTCAGGATACTGGGCAAAGAGTATTGCGGAGAGAAACTCCTTTCAAAGGCAGACCAGTTAATCCGTACAGCCTATTTTGCAGAAGATAGCCAGGAGAAAGAATACGCACTGGATTTTGTCTGGTACATGTGGTGCGGACCCAATTCCCCACTCTTTGACAAGGACAAAATGACCACATTCGAAGGCTATTTTGTAAACGATGCCGAACTGAAGAAAGAGAAGAAAGGAGACTACTATACTCTACGAAATCAAGCTGATGTATGTGATACCATATTGCGTGAATTTGGTGTAGAGCCAAATGAACATTCGCATATCATCAACGGACACGTACCTGTACGCACCCTTAAGGGCGAAGAACCCATCAAGGCCGATGGCAAGATGCTGGTTATAGACGGCGGATTCTCAAAAGCATATCAGCCTAAGACAGGAATAGCCGGATACACCCTTGTATATCATTCACACGGATTTGAATTGGTACAGCACGAACCTTTCCAAAGTTCGCAAAAAGCCATATTGGAGGGCCAGGATATTAAATCTACTACTTTCCTTGTAGAGATGAGCCAAAAACGTATGATGGTAAAAGATACAGATAAAGGAAAGCGATTAACTACAACAATTCAAGATTTACGAAAATTGCTTGTAGCCTATCGCTCTGGTTTAATCAAAGAAAAGGAATAACTTAGATCAGACCATATAGAGATCAGTGTCGGCATCGTCAAGCACAGGGAATTTTTCTCTGAAATGGTACAGTTTTTCCAGATCCAGTTCTGCTGACACCATATCAACCTTACCGGGTTCGGCAGCAACAAGATCTTCACCGTATGGGGTAATAATTACGGAATCGCCACTGTAAACGCCAAACTGATCCACCCCTACTCTGTTGACAGCAGCCACAAAGCACTGATTTTCAATGGCACGCGCTCTTATCAGAGTGTTCCATGCTATTTTGCGTGCAACAGGCCAGCTTGCCACATATATAATCATGTCGTAGTCATCGCGGTTACGTACAAACACAGGGAAACGTACATCGTAACATACCTGCAGCATAACACGCAGTCCGCGGAACTCTACCACCCTGCGTTCTCTTCCCGGAGTTATGTAAGCTCCTTCGCCACCGTATGTAAACAGATGTCTCTTGTCGTAATACTCCACACTGCCGTCTGGTTTTACAAAGCATAGTCTGTTATATGTTTTGCCGTTCTCACTTATTGCCAGACTGCCCACAATGGCTGCATCAAGCAATGCGGCTTTCTGCTTCATCCATTTCAGTGTTTCACCGTCCATTGTTTCCGCAATAGTATCAGCCTCAATAACCAGAGCGGTGTTGAACATTTCAGGAATAACATATATATCAGATCCGTCGCCACCACCTATCAGATTGTCCAGGTCGCGCAGATTAAGCTCTTTTTCACCAACTATTGGCGATGTTTGTACTATTGCAACTCTCATTGTCTGTAAAACTTCACTATTAAAAAACAAGTTCAGCGCAGAATGCTGTCTTGCCTTCTGTTCTGCCCTCTATTATAAACTTCAATTCACCGTTTTCACCCTCTGTTCTGTGGCGGAACAGTTCTACTACCTGTCCCTGAGTGGTTTCGTGTGAGAAATTGATTATCAGATCTTTCAGTTTTCTGGTGGATGTTATCTCATAGTCTATGGCATCCATTGCCCACACTATGTATCGGGCGTTGTTGGTATGTCCTATAAAATCTACATCGGAATAACTTACTGTATGTTCGCCTACTTTTTCGGGTTCTGTGCCTCGGGGCATCATCACTTTTGGAGCCGGCTGTTCTATTGCGTTATCTTTGCATACTGCCGATTCGTCGAACATTGTTTCCAGTTCGTCGCTGCGTACAAATCTTCTGGTTTCTTTGTTTATTACTACCCATGAACTGGTGGCTGTTATCATGGTGTTGCCCTGGTTGTCGTCCATTCTGAAGTCTCTGAGGAAATATAGTCCCTGCAGTCCTTTGTGCCATGTGGTCAGTTCTACCTGGTCACGCCATTTGGGTATGTTCACAAAGTTTATATGTATTCTTGACAGTACCCATACTGTTCCCTGTTTTTGCAGGTCTTCGTAACCGAAGTTGAACATTCCGGCTGCATGGTATGCCATGTCCTGGGCAAAGTCCATGAAGACTGCTGGTTTCAGATTAAAGTTGCTGTCTGTACTGTAGCAGGCTATTGTGTAATTCGTTGTTAGTTTATTGTTCATTTCCGCACTGTTTTTTTTCCTCATTTTTTTTGTCTCTGCGAAATTACAACTTTATTGGGAACTGGCAAGGTGGTAGCGTAAGTTTGTTTGTTGTGGAGCTACCAGTGCATTTATAGCCACTATCAGAACAGGCAGAAACCAGTATCGTTTATTCATATTTTAAGTTTTATAATTACAGTCGCAAATGTATTGATTTTTATCCATCAAAAAAAGTTTTCATACATTTACAGTTTTCTTGCTATATTTGCGAATCGGATAATCACATGACATGAAACTGCTGCTAATAGAAGATGAACTGTCGCTCCATGAACTTATAACAGGGGCACTGGGAAAAGAGGGACATATAGTAGAGAGCGCCTATAACTGTGCATCGGCACTCGACAAGCTATCGGCATACTACTATGACTGTATCCTTCTGGACATCAATCTGCCGGACGGCAGCGGATTGACCATACTTGAGCATCTTAAGAGATCATCGTCAAAGGCAAACATAATCATAATATCTGCCAGAGATTCGCTTGACGATAAGGTTCAGGGGCTGGAACTGGGAGCAGATGATTATCTGGCCAAACCATTCCACATTTCAGAGCTGTCTGCCCGCATAAGAAGCGTAGTCAGAAGAAGCCAGAATGCCGGTAACATGACATGGAGTGCAGGAAATGTATCCATAGAGGATGTTACCAACCGCCTGTTCATAGGTGGCAAAGAGGTTAGCCTGCTTAAGAAAGAGTTCGACATACTGAAATATTTCATTATGCGTCCTGGCCATGTGGTTGATAAATCTGTACTGGCTGAAGCTATCTGGGGCGACCACATAGACCAGAGTGATGATTTTCAGTTTGTTTATGCACAGATGAAAAATCTGCGAAAAAAGCTTACCGAAGCTGGTGCAGACATAGAGATAAAATCTGTTTACGGATTTGGTTATAAACTTATACTACCCTGAAAGCGATGAAACTGATATACAAAATAATGCTGTCACTACTGCTTCCTCTGGTCCTTACTCTTGGACTGTGGGGATGGCTATCCTACAGCACTATGACCAGAAAAATTCATGCCGATACAGACCTTATTCTGAAGGATTATACTGAAAACATTATTATGCGCAAACTCTCCGGAGATGAGATACCGGAACGTTTCAATGGTGCATATAACACATATTATATAAGGGAGGTTACTGCAGAATATGCAGCGGAAAACCCACTGGCTGTGTATGATGAAGCCGAATCCTATTTAAAGAGCCAGGAGGAGTTTGCAAGTTCCCGAATAAGAAGACAGGTGTTTATGGACAACCAGGGACAGTACTACGAAATTACAGTATCAATGCCCACCTTTGAACAGGACGTTCTTGTAGAGCATGTGCTGTGGTGGACCATACTTCTATTTGTGGTACTGTTTATATCGTTGCTGTTTATTGGAATCAGAGTCATTAGCCGTAACCTGCGTCCGCTTGATGACCTTCTGAACTGGATGGACAGCTATATACCAGGCATCAACAGTACAAAAGTGCCGTCAGAGACTGATATTCTGGAGTTTAAAAGACTTGCTACAGTGGCTCAGAGAGCTGTTGACAGATTTGAACATCAATATGAAGAGAGAAAGATGTTTATAGGAAACGTCTCGCACGAACTGCAAACTCCACTGGCTGTATGCAACAACAGACTGGAGATGATGCTTAACCGCACAGACCTTAATGAAGAAATGGCAGGAGAACTTATCAAGCTGCAAAGAAGCCTGCGCCATATTATTAGACTGAATAAAACTCTGCTGCTGTTGTCAAGGATTGAAAACAACCAGTATCCGGAGACCACATCGGTAAATATAGGCCAGCTGCTTGCAGAGACTATCAATGACAACAATGAAATATGGTCATTCAAAAACATATCATCTTCCATACAAAACCATGGAGAGTTTGTTGTTTCCATCAATGAGCAGATGGCTTCTGTGCTGACCACTAATCTGGTAAAGAATGCGTTTGTTCACTCTCCGGAAGATAGTACCATACAGATTGAAGTTAGTGAGAATGGTTTCTCCATCAGCAATCCGGGAACTGCTCCGCTGGACGATACAAAGATCTTCCACAGATTTTATCAGCCTAATGGTCGCAAAGAGGGTTCTACCGGTTTGGGGCTGGCACTCTCCTACTCCGTCTGCAAGAGCAGCGGACTGGCTATCAGCTACACATTTGCAGATAATCGCCATATTTTTTCTGTCAGTAGAAAATAATTTGAAAAAAAATCAGAAAAAAGTTCCCATTTCAGTTTCATTTCAGAATTGTGTCTAAACTTTGCAATGAAAATCAGAGCAAACAAAAGATTTTCACCTAGTATTAACCTTTAAAAAGATACAATTATGAAAAAGATTTTTGCAATAATCGCTATTACATTGGCAACAGTTTCATCAGTTAAGGCCGATGACAGACCAGTTACATTTACTCAGCTTCCAGCAGCTGCACAGGAGTTTAT
>JAGCKJ010000075.1 GCA_017647575.1 Bacteroidaceae bacterium
AAACACAGGAGTAGCATCACCTGTAGCGTACGTACGATCAAATATAAATTTGTCATTTGATGCCGGATTGAATGACAAAAAGTTTTCCCCCTTCTTCATAGCCATAACCCTATGGTAGCCATGATGGACGTAGGATACACCAACGATCCATACATCATCGCTAAAAACCCTAAGGTGACAGCTATCAACTCTGCTCTTCAAGTGGATATTACAGGTCAGGTTTGCGCAGACTCACTTGGTACCAAATTCTACTCTGGTGTAGGTGGTCAGATCGACTTCATCTATGGTGCTTCTCTATCTAAAGGTGGTAAAGCTATCATCGCTATGCCTTCAGTAACCAACAAAGGTGTAAGCAAAATCTCTCCTATCCTTACCCCTGGTGCAGGTGTTGTAACTACAAGACAACACATCCACTGGTTCGTAACTGAGCATGGTGCAGTTAACCTATATGGTAAATCTCTTCAAGAGAGAGCAAAACTTATCATCAGCGCAGCTCACCCTGACCACAGAGAGGAACTTGACAGAGCAGCGTTCGAAAGATTCGGCCCTCACTTCCACTTCATCGGTTAATCTCATGAATTGACTACATATCAAAACCCCCGGCCTTCGGATGAAAGTCGGGGGTTGGTTATATTTGGATTTTACTAGTTATTAAACCATATGTCTTGATATAGCATATATGCTTTACCTGCCTCAAGCTTCTTGTTTTCGCCAGTTGTAACTTGATAATACTGATGCTCAAATGAGCTAGGTACTTTATGACTATCATCATAATCTACTCTACGAACTCTGAATGTATATGTCCCAGGTACGGCTTTAGGACTAGTCAGATCCGGTTCAGCAAAACAGAATGAATACTCCCTATTCTTGAGGTCATTTAGATTTATTACAGGTGAAGCATTTGTATATGGAAGCGAATGATTTACATTAAACACAAAGATATTTGGCTTTGTAAGGTCTACACTTACCATACCACTCTTCAGTGCAAAATAACCAACAGGATTAAGTGATGGAAATGAATTATAGACAGACAGTTGAACAGAAGCTGTACGCATATAGTCTTCAATATCTGCATCATTTATATCATTACCCGAACCATCCACAAATTTATCCAAATCAAAACGAGGGTCAAAAGGGCCGCCTTGCCATAAAATTTCAGGGATGGAAACCTGGAAGAGTCTTGGGTCCAGGGTCATACGAATAACACCGAAATTGACTACATTACCAGTGACAGTATAGTTACCTACATAAGATAGAAGTTCACCACCCTCATAGTAATTCAAAGGAAAACAGTCAATACCTATTTCAACTTCAGTTCTATGCTCAAGATTAACATCACCTCTATGGTGGATAGCATAATACGTACCACCAGCACCCAAATTTCCTACCAGCAAGAAATTCTCTAGCGCGAAGTTCCACTCATCGTCTTTACCATCGAAAGTTCCTCGAACACATTTAGGATACTTCATTTGGCTGCCTGGATTTTGAGTTATCAAACATTGACCTTGACCTTCTGGTTTGAAAAGAATCACTACCTGATCCCCGTCAGCCCAGCCTGTCTTGACTGCTTTAGTGTCTGCGCCGAAGCCATCTTTGTCGGCCATTTCAAAAACAAATTTTAGATCATTGTCAGCTGCAGGGGTATCGACCTTTGAGCAGCCAGTAACTGTCAGAACCAATGTCATAACAGCTATAAACAAATTTCTGATTTTCATTTCCATCTTCATTTTAAGTTAGACATTGTGTTTTACCAGTATTGTTCTTCACCATCATATCCATCCCAATTTGGCTGATTGGGTGTGGACTGCGCGAATCCGCACTCTGTAATCACCTCTATAACCTCTACAGCTGGTGATTCATAGAAATTAAGATCTTTCATAGGCCTGTTGTTTAAATTTATGACCATAAAGTTATATATATATATATGTTTTTCAAAATACTGGCTATCAAATTTTGACATTATATCATACATGCAGACCCATTTTATTTTAACTATGGATATTTACCTTATCAAGCAAATCGTCTCTGCACACCAGAATTCACATTCTCAAGCCAGAAGCAGGATACATTTCTCTTCATTATGGGCACAGTCTCTCCTGCAATTCGATTTTCCACCAATAGGCCCCAGAAAGGTCTGCAG
>JAGCKJ010000076.1 GCA_017647575.1 Bacteroidaceae bacterium
AGAGATAGACGATTTGTTATTGATGGTTAAGAATATTGAACTGGAAAATAGTGCAACTATAGATGTTGCAATGAAGTTTGAAGGCATTCCTACAACTATCGATAATATTTTGCTGGATAATTTTGTCCTTGAATTCCCTGATTTCATTGAAGTGAGTTATACCGGTGATGATAGCAGAATAGAGCTATTGCAAAATGGTGTAAGAATCAATGGCAATCTTACAAAAGAAGAACTGGTATCGGGCGGTAAGGGCTTTGTAATAAGTGGTATTGCAGTAGAAGGATTTGATTTTGCAAATCCGCTTTATACACAGAATGTAGATGGAAAGAACAGATTGGTATTAAAAGATCAACAAGTTAAATTCAGTGGAGCTGTAAAGGTCATCAACCAAGAGATTTCAAGCAGTGAACTGCAGGATATTAAGATTACTCCATCAGTAAATATCGGTAGAATTGTGGTTAAGTCGTTCACAGGTAAGGTGTTTCCTGAAATAGATCCTGTTAATGAAGCAATAGCTCTTGATTTAGGTGGTGATTTGTCATTCCTGCAGAATGAAAACAACAATCTTACTCTCTCATCGCCTCAGATTGCAATTAATGTTACTACAAACTTCTCAATTCCTATAGAACTGGATATTGCGTTGAATTCAAAAAGGAATGACGGAACATTTATTGGAGAGGATATTCGTCCTGATATGGGTAAGGTTATGATTCCTGCCTGCTCAAGAGATGAGGAAGAGCAGACAACAACCATCATATTCCAGAAAAATGAGGGTAGAGAATCTGCATCAGGCGATTCGATTTTTGTTCAGATTAGCCGTCTTTCTGAATTGCTGACAACCATTCCGGATTCAGTAATATTCAGCTTGACAGCAGCTGCCGATACCTCTATGACAGATCCTTCAGAGTATCATTATGCAAATCTGGAACGTGAGTTGGCAGTAAATGCTGATTTTGCCGTGGAGATACCTCTGGCTTTTGACAGTCTGTATCTGGAATATTCTGATACTATAACAGGATTGCAGGAAGATCTGTTTGCCGATTTGGCAGATGTAGCAAAGAGTTTGAGCTTCAGACTGAAAGCTAATGTGGAAAGTACAATACCTCTGGGCTTGAATATAACAGCAATACCATTGGATATAGAGGGAAATGTTATAGAAAATGGTATTGAAATTTCTGCTATCACTATAGAACCGGGTAATGAAGATAATCCATCTGTTTCTCCATTCGTTCTTGATCTTGCCGTAGAAGAGGGCGCTATTTCTTTGCTGGATGCTCTTATGATAAAGGCAGAATGTGTATCTCAGGATAATGAAGAGTCAGAACTGCGTAGTACACAATATCTCTCCATTACAGATGTTGTATTGCAGATACCTGAGGGATTGATTATAGATTTGTCAAATAACGAATAATTGAATGAATATGAAGAAGATTAGCATAAAAACAGGTTTGTTGTTTGTTTTGACATTGTTCCTGGCAGCACCGTCAATGGCTCAGTCTGTTAACTCATCCTATTTTATGGATGGCTCTTTTGACAGACACAAATTAAACCCAGCACTCTCACCGGAACGTGGATATATATCACTGCCGGTAATAGGCGGAACTGCATTTACTTTTAATGGTAGTGTGGGACTCTCCAACTTCCTGTATGAATCAAAGAGTTCACCGGGTATGCTTACTACATTTATGAGTAGTGAAATTGATAAGAAGAGCTTTTTGAATTCGTTGCCCGATGATTCCAAATTTGAGATAGCGATGGATATTGATATTCTGTCGTTGGGATTCCAGGCATTCGGCGGTTATAATACATTGGGAGTTACTATGAAGAACAGAAACGTAATCTCTATCCCAAAGCAGATGTTTGGATTTATGAAAGCCGGCCTTTCAGATGGCAATTACCTTATAGAGGATATGAATGTCAATAGTGTAACATACGGGGAGGTATATATTGGTCACTCTCGTAAAATTATTGACAATCTTACAGTAGGTGTAAAACTGAAATTCTTAACCGGTGTGGCATACGCTGATGCCAACATAACCAGAATGAAGGCCAATATTTCAGAACAGAGCTGGGTGGTAAATGCCAATGCAGAATTGAGAGTAGCAGCACCTGCTGTTGTTGTTACAACAAATGAAGAAGGAGCTATAGAAGGCATAGAGGAAGAGATTGTATTTGAGGGTCTTCCAAGCAATGGATTCGCATTAGATTTAGGTGCTCACTATGATATGAGCGGTATTGTAGAAGGTCTGTCAGTTTCTGCTTCAGTTACTGATATTGGTTCTATAAACTGGCAGGAGATGGTAGTTGGAAAGACAAAAAACGAGGATATCGTTTTTGATGGTTTTGATGAATACGGAGTAATGGGCGATAATGCTGCCGAAGATGAAATAGAACAGATAGGAGAAGATTTCCAGGAGATGTTGAAACTATATCAGATGCCGAATGAGACAAAACGTGTAAATATAGGAGCTACTTTCAGACTGGGTGTCGAATATACAATTCCGTTTGTAAAATGGATATCTGTAGGTGAACTTATTACATGCCGTACAGGTGTACATAAGTACTCAGAATCACGTACATCAGTGGTACTTTCACCGGTTAAATGGTTCGACTTGTCAGGTAATGTGGCATTCACTTCTCATTATGGTACAATGTTGGGCTTTATGGTGAATCTGCATCCTGCAGGACTTAATTTGTTCATAGCAAGTGATGGAATTAAGGCTACTATGAATCCTCAGATGATTCCGGTTGACGAATTTGGTGCAAATTTGATGTTTGGTGTGAAGTTCCCTGTGGGAAAACGCTTAAATTGATGAACGGGCAGTAAATATATGAACCTGATTTTTGCCTCTCCGTTTGATTTTACCTTTATAGAGGTTATTCTAAAGGGCTTTGTAATAGGATTGCTGGCTGCAGCACCAACAGGCCCTTCAGGAGTATTATGCATACAGCGCACTCTTAATAAAGGTAGATTGAAGGGGTTTATGTCAGGACTCGGTGTTACTATTAGCGACACCTTATATATATTATGTACATCGTTGGGTCTCTCTTTGGTAATGGGTTTTTTACAGGAGAAACAGACCTTCCTGATAGTAAAACTGGTGGGTTGCGTGTTGTTGTTGATTTTTGGAATTCATACTATACGTAATAATCCATTGGCTAAGCAGAAACGTACAGGTCATGATAAGGATTCGTTAATATCCTATACCGCGTCTGGCTTTCTGGTTGCGATAGCTAATCCACTGGTAGTCTTTATCTATCTGGGAATGTTTGCATATTTTGCCTTTCCGATAAGTGAATTTGAAGGCTTTCAGAAGATGTTGGCTTTTGCTTCCGTTATAGGAGGAGATCTATGCTGGTGGCTGTTCCTCTCATTTCTTATAAATAAGCTCAGACACAGATTTGATCTGCGTGGTATATGGATGATTAACAGAATACTGGGTTGTGTGCTTATAGCAGCAGCTGTTGTCTGGTTTGTATATACAATTGTTACTATTTGATATGTTTATATCACAAGAACTTAGAGAAAAGAATATAGCTGAATATCTGCTGTATATGTGGCAGATGGAGGATGTAATAAGGGCTGCCGGTTTTGATGTTGATAAGCTGGATGATTTGGTAATAAAGGGTAGCGGACGTTCGGATGCCGACAAAACAGAGTGGCGCGAATGGTTTAGTAATCTTATCGCTATGATGCTATCTGAAGAAAAAAAGATTTCAGGTCATCTTCAGATCAATGAAAATGTTCTGCTGTTCTTGTCTGAATTGCATAACAGACTAATTAAATCGGCAAAATCAGAAGATTATAGAGATCTATACTATAAGGTGTTGCCATTTATTGTTGAATTCAGAAGTAAAAACAAGAGAACTGATACAGAAGAGTTGCGAGACTGTTTTGATATGCTGTATGGTGTATTGCTTTTACGTTTGCAGAATGTGGCAGTTTCAGATTCTACAAATCAGGCCGTAGCTGCAATATCAAGGTTGTTAGCATTGCTGTCTGATTATTACAGAAGAGAGAGATTGGGAGAATTGGATTTAGAAGATTGAAAATAGATATATGGAAGAAATTTCAAGGAGAAGAACATTTGCTATAGTATCGCACCCGGATGCCGGTAAAACAACATTAACAGAGAAGTTACTGTTGTTTGGTGGTCAGATTCAAGTGGCAGGTGCTGTAAAATCGAATAAGATAAAGAAGAGTGCAACATCTGACTGGATGGAGATAGAAAAACAGCGTGGTATATCTGTTACTACCTCTGTCATGGAGTTCGATTACGAAGGTTATAAGATCAATATCCTTGATACTCCGGGTCACCAGGACTTTGCGGAAGATACTTTCCGCACTTTGACAGCTGTTGATAGTGTTATCATTGTTATTGACAGTGCCAAGGGTGTGGAGTTGCAGACCAGAAAACTTATGTCGGTATGCCGAATGAGAAACACTCCTGTGATAGTATATGTAAACAAACTGGATAGAGAGGGTAACGATCCTTTCGACCTGCTTGATGAACTTGAAGAAGAACTTCAGATAAGTGTTCGTCCTTTAAGCTGGCCAATAGAAAAGGGTGCCAGATTTAAGGGAGTTTACAACATTTTTGAAGAAAAACTTGATCTCTACACACCAAGTAAGCAGACCGTTACTGAAAAGGTAGAAGTTGATGTAAATAGTGCAGAGCTGGAAAAACATATAGGAGAAAATGAGGCCGCCAAGCTACGTGCTGATCTGGAACTGATAGATGGTGTATATGAACCATTTGATCGTCAGGCCTATCTGGATGGTCAGCTGGCACCGGTATTCTTTGGTTCAGCTTTGAATAATTTTGGTGTTAAGGAACTTCTGGATTGTTTCGTGAAGATAGCACCAAGCCCAAGACCAACCCAGGCTGAAGAGCGTCTGGTAAAACCTGAGGATTCAAAATTTACAGGATTTATCTTTAAAATTACAGCAAACATCGATCCAAACCACAGATCCTGTGTGGCATTCTGTAAGGTTTGCTCGGGTAAGTTTGTCCGTAACGAACCATACTACCATGTAAGATTGGGCAAGAGTTTCCGTTTCTCTTCTCCAACACAGTTCATGGCTCAGCGCAAGAGTACCATTGAAGAGGCATATCCGGGCGATATCATTGGTTTGCCTGATACAGGAAACTTTAAGATAGGCGATACCTTAACCCAGGGAGAAACACTCCATTTTAAGGGTCTGCCAAGTTTCTCTCCGGAGATGTTTAAATATATCGAGAATGCCGATCCTATGCGTGCAAAGCAGCTGGCAAAGGGACTTGATCAGCTAATGGGTGAAGGTGTGGCTCAGATGTTTGTTAACCAGTTCAATGGCAGAAAACTGATTGGTACGGTAGGTCAGCTGCAGTTTGAAGTGATACAGTATCGTTTGGAACATGAATATAATGCTTTATGCCGATGGGAACCGGCCAGTTTGTATAAAGCCTGCTGGATAGAGAGCGACGATGAAGAGGAACTGGCAATGTTCAAAAAGCGAAAGTATCAGTTTATGGCTACCGACAAGGAGGGTAGGGATGTCTTCCTGGCAGACAGCGGATATGTTCTGCAGATGGCTCAGATAGATTTTAAACATATAAAATTCCATTTTACCAGTGAATTTTAGGACTAAATAAAAACAACAATTTTATAGACACATTAAATGAACAAAAGAAAGATAGTAAAATTAAAAAGAACAGCAGATAGAGTCATTACCGTAGTGTTATGGCTTTATCTGGCTGTTTTTTGTTATGCTCTGTTGCATTATGGCAGAAGAATATTTGTAGCTGAGCGATTCAATATTCCAACCTCTTCCATGTATCCTACTTTACAGCCTGGGGACAGGGTATGGGTGAATAAGCTGCTGTTTGGTGGCAGAATCTATAAGTCATTCAATTTTGAAGACCACGCACCGCTGGAATGTTTCAGAATGCCTGGTACAAGAGAAATCATGCCCGGTGATATAATATGCTTTAATTATCCGTTGGGCTACGATGAATGGACACATATAGAATTTAAGATAAACTACGTCTATTGTAAACGTGTATTTGGTACTCCGGGCGATACCATCGCCATAAAGGATGGTATAAACTGGCATAACAACTATGACAAGCCTATAGGCGTTCTGGAAAATCAGGAGGCTTTGCAGGTTACCCCGGACAGTATATTGTGGAAGTATAACTTTATGCAGACAATGCCTTTTACTATGCCTGTATGGACAAAGAAAAACTTTGGCCCTTTGTATGTACCGGAAGCAGGTACAACAGTAGTATTGGACAGCCTGAACCGTGCTCTCTATTTCCCTGTCATTGAATACGAAACGGGTGCTTTTCCGGATGACAGTCTGAAGACCTACACATTTGTCAACAATTACTATTTTGCTTTGGGTGATAATTCACTCGATTCAAACGACAGCCGCTACTGGGGCTTTATTCCGGAAGACTTTATTATAGGTATTGTAACCAAAATTAGTCGTAATGGCAGGATTATGAGTGCCAAATAGATGTGTTTGTTGTTTTTTCACTAACTTCGCGCAATCTATGAATGATCAGATAAAAGAAGATATAAAAAATGCCTGTCAGGTATTGCGCAATGGAGGAGTGATACTTTATCCAACCGATACAATATGGGGCCTGGGCTGTGATGCTGCCAATTCGGAGGCAGTACGCAGAATATTTAAGATCAAGCAACGTGAAGATTCAAAATCTATGCTGATGTTGCTGGATTCTGATGCTAAACTAAACTCTTATGTGCCGGAATTTCCGGATGTGGCATACGATTTAATAGATCTGGCGGAAAAGCCGTTGACAATTGTTTATGACAATGTTCGTTATGTAGCACCGGAACTGAAAGCCGAAGATGGAAGTGTGGGAATCAGAATAACAAAGGAACTCTTTTCAAAAGAGTTGTGCGCCAGGTTTAAAGGTGGTATAGTATCTACTTCTGCAAATATCAGTGGAGCACCATCTCCATCAAAATTTACAGATATCTCAAAAGAGATACTGGATGCGGTGGATTATGTGGTAAAATACAGACAGGACGACAATTCTTCTGCAAAACCATCAAGTATAATTAAACTGGGTGCATCTGGTCAGGTGAAAGTAATACGCGAATAGTATGAGAGACAGGGATACGGAAAATTTATTGAACAGATTTGTTGTCTGGAGGCAGCAGCATATCAGTGAGCGCCAATTTGTACTTATTTTAAGTTTGCTGGTTGGTGTACTGACCGCTTTTGCCGCCATCATTCTGAAATCATTGATTCACGAGATTCATCATCTGCTTACCAGTAGTTTTGACGAAACCAAACAGAACTATCTGTTTCTGATTTATCCGGTGGTTGGTATCTTTTTGTCCGGACTGTTCATAAGGTACATAGTTCGCGATGATATAGGACATGGAGTTACCAAGATTCTCTATGCGCTTGCAAAAAAGAATGGCAGAATTAAGCCACACAATATGGGAACGTCGCTGGTAGCCAGTGCAATAACAATTGGAATGGGTGGATCTGTTGGAGCCGAGGCTCCTATAGTGATGACCGGTTCAGCAATTGGTTCCAACATAGGCCGTATGTTTAAAATGGAGCACAAAACATTGATGCTGCTTATTGGGTGTGGTGCGGCAGGTGCTGTTGCCGGTATTTTTAAGGCTCCAATAGCCGGACTGGTGTTTGTACTTGAGGTGCTGATGCTGGATTTAAGTATGGGTTCTTTGGTACCATTGCTGGTATCTTCCGTAACTGCTGCAACAATTTCGTACGTAGTAACAGGCACAGATGCCATGTTCTATTTTGCAGCAACCCAGCCGTTCGATTTTTCCAGAATTCCATACGTTCTGCTTTTAGGTATGGTATGTGGACTTATCTCACTATACTTTTCTACCACAATGCACAAATTTGAAACATGGTTCAAACGATTCCAGAATCCATATACCAGGTTTTTGATAGGAGCGGTGGTCCTGAGTACTCTGATATTCCTCTTCCCATCGTTGTTTGGTGAAGGTTATGATACTATAACCCTTTTGCTTAACAGTGGTACAATAAGTGAACAGTTAAGCAATGATGTAATGGCAGGTTCTCTCTTCTTCCGCTGGGATAACATTCTGCCGATATATCTTATTCTGGTAATTCTTACCAAGGTTTTTGCATCGACTGCAACAAATGCAGGTGGGGGATGCGGAGGTATTTTTGCTCCAAGTCTTTTCCTGGGATGTCTTACAGGTTTTGTATTTGCATATTTTATTCAGAGATTTATTCCCGGAACATCCATTTCGTTACAGAATTTCGCACTCTTTGGAATGGCAGGTTTAATGTCGGGTGTTATGCATGCCCCATTGACAGGTGTCTTCCTGATTGCTGAATTGACAGGTGGTTATACAATGTTCCTGCCATTGATGATGGTGTCGATAGTATCATATCTTACCATAAGAATCTTCCAGCCTCACAGCATCTATTCAATGCGTCTGGCACAGAAGGGTGAACTGATGACTCATCATAAGGATCAGTCTGTACTTCTGCTTCTCAAGATGGAGAATGTTATAGAGAGAGAATTCCTGACAGTATCTCCCGAAATGGATTTGGGACAATTGGTCAATATAATTGCCCGCTCAAAAAGAAATGTCTTCCCTGTACTTGATAACGAACAGAGACTGATAGGTATTATTAGTCTGGAGAGTATCAGAAACATAATGTTCCGTCAGGAGCTGTATCACAGGTTTGATGTTCAGCGGTTGATGGAAAATGCTCCGGCTCGATTATCTGTTTCGGATCCAATGGATGTGGTGATGAAAAAGTTTGAAGATACAGGTGCATGGAATCTGCCGGTAGAGGACGAAGATGGCAAATATGTAGGGTTTGTTTCAAAATCGAAGATTTTTAATTCGTACAGAAACGTATTGTTGGAACTTTCAGAAGAATAGATATGAAGAAAGAGGATTTGAGAATAGTTTTTATGGGAACGCCGGAGTTTGCTGAAACAGCTCTGCGCAAGGTAGTGGAATCCGGATTTAATGTTGTAGGTGTAGTTACAATGCCGGATAAACCAATGGGACGCCATGGCAGTGTACTACAGTCAAGCCCTGTAAAGAAGTATGCTCAGTCTGTCAACATACCTGTTCTTCAGCCGGAACGTCTGAAAGATGAGAATTTTCTGGAAGAACTGGCTGCTTTAAAGGCAGATATACAAATAGTAGTGGCATTCAGAATGTTGCCGGAAGTTGTATGGAATATGCCTCCTATGGGTACCTTTAATCTGCATGCCTCTTTGCTGCCACAATACAGAGGTGCCGCTCCAATAAACTGGGCTGTAATAAATGGAGAAAAAGAGACCGGTGTAACAACTTTCTTCCTGAAACATGAAATTGATACCGGCGATATTATTCGTCAGGAGAAGATTACCATAGCAGATACAGATAATGTAGAGGTGGTTCACGATAAATTAATGTATCTGGGTTCCGATCTTATTGTCAGTACTTTGGAAGATGTGCTGGAAGGTAATATCAGTACCAGCGCTCAGACAGAGTACTTTGTTGACGAATCAGAACTTAAACCAGCTCCAAAGATATTTAAGGAGACCTGTAAAATAGACTGGAATAAGAGTTCAAAACAGGTGTACGACTTTATCCGTGGATTGTCACCATACCCTGCAGCCTGGACAGAGGTGTTTATGCCTGATGGCTCCAGATGCGACATGAAGATATATCAGGCAGAGATAGTTAATAAACAACCATCAAAGCCGGGCACAATAGATACTGATTGCAAGAATTACATTGAAATCAGTACTCAGGATGGTGTACTTAGAATAACAGATTTGCAGACTTCCGGACGCAAGCGAATGCCGGTAAAAGCTTTCCTTTGCGGAAACGATTTGTCATCATGCTTCTGTTGCAAGGAGAACCAATAACGCATTTTATGTGTAAAAATTGGATGAAAATTTGTTTTTTAAGATTTTTTCACTTTATCTTTGCAGTCAGAACCCCTGATGGGGACAAGAATCAAAATATAATTAATAACTAAAAACGAACTGCCTATAGACTGAACCTTACTCAATTTAACTTAAAAATAGAGGTAATGGAAAATTTGAATCAGATGTCTGACGATGCATTGGTTGGACTATATTCAAACGGCAACAGTAGAGCGTTCGATATCCTGTTAGACAGATATAAGGATAAGTTATTTGCGTACATTCGTTTTATAGTACGTAACAGAGAATTAGCTGAAGATATATTTCAAGAGACATTTGTAAAGGCTATTGTAACTTTGCAAAAGGGTGCTTATTCCAGTTCCGGAAAGTTCGGAGCATGGCTCACACGTATAGCACATAATCTGATGATAGACTATTTCCGTCAGGACAGAAATGAGAATAGTATCTCAAATGATGAAACAGATTATGACCTGTTCAATGATCGTCGTTTCTCTGATTTGACAGTAGAAGACCAGATGGTAAATGATCAGACTCTGCTTGATGTGCGTCGTCTGGTTAATCAACTTCCTGACAATCAGCGTGAAGTGGTCTTTATGCGTTACTATCAGGATTTGAGTTTCAAGGAGATTGCTGATATTACAGGTGTTTCAATCAATACAGCATTAGGCCGAATGAGATATGCTCTTATCAATATCAGAAGAATGGCCGAAGAGAAAGACATAAAGTTAGTTCTAGTGTAAGTCTGTAACTTTTTTTCATCCTAAATAATAAATCTGTTTTCTTTGCGTTTAATAAATACAAACGCTTAAAAATGGTTGCCTATGGATGAAACTGTTACCTCTACTCTGTTTCCGACAGAAAAAATGTTGCGGACAGCACTTAAAAATGAACGTTATGGGACTCCATCTGATAAAACTATCGAATTTATTCGTAGTTTTGCATCAAGTTTTCGTTTCATAGATGGATTGCCAGAAGGTGCGGCATCATATTCATTGAATTAGAAGACCTGTTACTTTATTAAATCTTAAATAGTTTAGAATGGGTGTAATGGTTGCTCCTTCTCTGTTATCGGCAGATTTTGGAGATTTACGTAAGGATTTGGAGATGATAAACAGTAGTGAAGCAGACTGGCTTCATCTGGATATTATGGATGGTGTGTTTGTTCCAAACATATCGTTCGGTTTTCCTGTTCTCAAATATGTAGCTAAATATTGTACAAAACCGCTGGATGTGCATCTTATGATAGTACAGCCGGAAAAATTCCTGGAGCAATTTAAGGATCTGGGCGCAGCATCGGTCAATGTACATTACGAAGCTTGTACCCATCTGAACAGAACCATTAATGAGATTAAACGTCTGGGAATGAAGGCAGCTGTAACACTGAACCCCTCTACACCGGTATCTATGCTTGAAGAGATAATCAACGATGTAGATATGGTTCTGTTGATGACGGTTAATCCTGGTTTTGGAGGACAGAAATTTATAGAAAGTTCTCTGGATAAGGTTCGTCGCCTTAGAAAAATGATTACCGAACATAATTCGCAGGCATTGATTCAGGTAGATGGAGGTGTTAATCTGGAAACCGCTCCGCTACTGATAGAAGCTGGTGTGGATGTTTTGGTATCTGGTAATACAGTTTTCAAGGCCGATAATCCAATTGAGACCATAAGTAAATTGAAACAATTATAAAATAGTTGAAGCTGACAGATTATCCATCTCTCCGCATACTAATACCATTTGCAGGAGGGGTGCTTTTGAGTAGTACCATTGGAGATACGCAGATTTCATTATCATTGCTTTCTCAAGTTCTTGCATTGTTGCTTATAGTGACAGTGCTGTTGTTGTTTACATGTAAGAAACTGCCGCGATTGTATGGATTGTCACTCTGGATATCCATTTTTGTTGTTGGGGTATTGTTGTCATGTTATAATAATTCAAAGGTAAAGGTTATCTGGCCGGCAGAAAGATCTCTCTATTCGGGAATGTTAACAGATTATCCAGTGGAGAAAGAGAAAAGCTATAGGCTGGATCTGGAACTGATAGATTCTCTGTATGGCGGGCGTAATATAATACTTTATGTACCAAAGGACAGCGCAGTGCTGGAACTATCTCCCGGAGAACTGATTGTATTTAGAGGAGTAGTTAAAGAACCATCAAATGAATCAATGGAAAATGATTTTGACTATGCTTCATATCTTTATAGAAAAGGAGTTTCAGGAACGTTGTGGGTAAATTCATCAAGCTGGAAAGTGTTGCCAGACAGTTTCGCATTATCGCCATTGAAGATTAAAGCTGTAAAGTATAGAAAGCGTATTCTGGATATGTACAGAGAATGGGGGCTTGAAGGCGATGTCCTAGCGGTAGTGGCAGCTGTAACAGTAGGCTATAAAGATGAACTTACGGATGAACTGCGCACAGTATATTCTACATCGGGAGCCAGTCATGTACTAGCAGTGTCAGGGTTGCATGTAGGGATACTCTTTTCAATACTTTCGTTCTTGTTCCCACTTTTCACAGGCAGGAGGGATTTAAGATGGGTTAAGGAAATTATACTGATGGCCATAATGTGGAGCTATGCTTTTTTTATAGGACTGCCATATTCAATCACAAGATCATTGATAATGTTTTCTATTTTGGCTCTATGCAGAAGTATAGGGCGTGAAAACTCATCACTAAATGCTCTGGCTTTTGCTGCATTGGTAATTCTTGTGGCAGACACAAATGCAATATATGATATAGGTTTTCAACTCTCTTTTTCCGCAGTTCTGGCCATTCTGCTTTTTGAACCTCGTATAAGTGAATTGTTCTCTCCTGAAAATGTTGTTATTAAGTATATCTGGGGCATTATATCTGTTTCATTGGCAGCCCAGATAGGAACTGCTCCGCTAATTATGTATAACTTTTCGAATTTTTCCACCTATTTTCTGATAACAAACATAGTAGCAATACCATTGATCTTTTTAGTGGTATTTGTAGCAGTTCTTATGGTTTTATTCTCTTTTATAGAACCATTAAGGGATTTGATTATCAGACTGCTTGATTGCCTGGTAAATATGATGAATAGTCTGTTGTCACAGATTGCAAATCTGCCTTTCTCATCACTGACTATTGAAAATCTCTCTTCATTATCTGTCTGTTGCATATATATATCCATGATAATGTGCTATCTCTATTTAACGCGCAAACAAACTTCATACCTGGTCAGGCTGTTGTTTGTGGTGGCTTGCTGGAGTATAACAGAACTCTGTATTCAGCTGAATGGCGCATCCCTTTGCATTTTTGGATGATAATGACTAACTTCGCTCCGTTTAAACCAATAATGACGGAAAATATGATTGACAATGTTTACTCTAAAGCTGATGTTGCTGAGTTTAAGTTGTGGATGGAATGGGCAAGCAGATTTGTTATCGTTACCCATATTTCACCTGATGGTGATGCAATAGGGTCATCTTTGGCACTATACCACTATCTGGCAGGTAAAGGTAAGAGCGTTTCCGTGGTTATTCCTGATTCAATGCCCGATTTTTTAAGTTGGTTGCCGGCAGCGGAAAATGCTATATCCTATAAAGAACAACCGGAACTTGCAGATAAACTGCTGCAGGAGACAGATGTGGTATGCTGTCTGGATTTTAATGTACCGACACGTATAGGCAATGTGGCGGAATCAATGTTGCAGTCAAAGGCAAAGAAGATTTTAATAGATCATCACCTGAATCCCGGCGATTTCTGTGACTTGTTATTGTCTCGTCCTGATGCATCATCGACAGCAGAACTTGTTTTTCAGTTTATTTGTGCTCTGGGCGATTATTCAGAGGTTAACAATCAGGTAGCAACTTGTATATATACCGGAATGATGACTGATACAGGTGGATTTACATATAACAGTAACCATTCTCGTATATATCATATTATCAGTTTTCTCTTGAAGAACAATATAGATAAAGATGCCATTTACAGAAATGTGTATAACAACTATTCTGAATCAAGATTACGACTGATGGGCTACGTGCTCCATAAAAAGATGAAGGTTTTTCCTGAAATGTCAACAGCACTTATAACATTGTCTGACAAAGAGTTAAAGGAGAATCATTATAAGAAAGGAGATTCAGAAGGTTTTGTAAATCTGCCACTCCAGATAAAGGGCATAAAATTCTCCGTTTTCCTGCGTGAAGATGCAGATGAAAATATAATTAAGGCTTCGTTGCGCAGTGTAGGTGATGTTCCATGTAATATCTTTGCCTCTACATACTTTAATGGTGGCGGACATAAGAATGCATCTGGAGGTGAAATCCATAATTCATTGAAAGCTGCTGAAGCAATCTTTTTCAAGGGAATGGAAGAGTGGTCAAAATCAGATGACGAATGCATCAAAGAACTGTTCAAAAAGAGCTAGTAACAGTTTTTTTATGTAAGTTTGCAATTCAAACATTAAATGATATTTTTATGAAGAGATATTTGTACATATTATCTGCTCTGTTGATTGCTGCTATTACAGTTGGTTGTGATGATACAGAAACATACGCTGAACAGAAAGCGCGTGAAAACAAGCAGATTGCCGATTTTATAAAGGATAATAATATCCAGGTTATTAAGATGAGCGATTTCTTACAGGATACCATCACAAATAATCCGGAAACAGGTCCGGATTTTTCAAAGAATGAATATGTCCTGTTTGAAGATAATGGTGTATATATGCAGATAGTACGTCGTGGAACAGGACGTCAGATGGAAGATGGTGACAGATGGGATATGACAGCCAGATATGTTGAATATGGTATTGCTGCAGAAGATACCCTGACATTGAATACCTTTGCTACATATACGTCGCCTGACCAGTATTGGTGCCTGAGAACAGGCGATAATTTCAGCGCCGGTTTTACTTCTGGTGTGATGTTTCAGTATTATGGTAGTGCAGTGCCTAATTCATGGATTATGTCAATGCCATTCCTCAAACCGGGTTTTCTGAATGGTGAACCATCTGCAAAGGTAAAACTGATAGTTCCTCACAATCAGGGAACTCAGAAGGCTGCAACAAATGTGTATCCTACTTTTTATGAAATTACAATAAAGACGGAAAAATGGCAATGATTAAATCAATCTCCGGAATACGCGGAGAAATAGGTGGCCCTGCAGGTTTGGGTTTGACACCTCTGGATATAGTTAAGTTTGTATCTGCGTATGCAACTTGGGTAAAGAAAAATAATCCATCTGCCAAAAAGATAGTAGTAGGCAGGGATGCAAGAATGTCCGGCGAAATGGTTCGTCAGGTAGTTTGCGGTACTCTGATGGGTATGGGACTGGATGTTATAGATATAGGTCTGGCATCAACACCAACAACAGAACTTGCAGTAACCTGGCTGAAAGCTGATGGCGGTCTGATTCTAACAGCCAGTCATAATCCACGTCACTGGAATGCTTTGAAACTACTGAATAATGAAGGTGAATTCCTGAATGCTGCTGATGGCAATCAGGTATTGGCTATTGCAGAAGCAGAGGCATTTGACTATGCCGATGTAGATGGTCTGGGCAAATACTATACAGATAATACAATGAATGAAAAGCATATTGAATCTGTATTGGCACTAGAACTGGTAGATGTTGAAGCTATTAAGGCTGCAAACTTTAAGGTTGCAATAGATTGTGTTAACTCTGTAGGTGGCGTAGTTCTGCCTGAACTATTGGATAAACTGGGTGTAAAGAGTGTGGAAAAACTCTATTGTGATCCAACCGGAGATTTCCAGCATAACCCTGAACCATTGGAGAAGAATCTTGGTGATATCATGGGTTTGATGAAACAGGGCGGATGCGATGTTGCATTTGTAGTTGATCCTGATGTTGACCGTCTGGCATTTATAGATGAAAAAGGTGCTATGTATGGTGAAGAATATACATTGGTTACAGTTGCCGACTATGTATTGAAGCACACTCCTGGCAATACCGTTTCTAACCTTAGCTCTACACGTGCTCTGCGCGATGTTACCAAAGGTTATGGCATGGAGTACAATGCTGCAGCAGTAGGCGAAGTTAACGTGGTAACAAAGATGAAAGAGACCGGAGCTGTAATTGGTGGCGAAGGTAATGGCGGAATTATATATCCTGCTTCTCACTATGGACGTGATGCACTGGTTGGTATAGCTCTGTTCCTTACACATCTTGCAAAAGAGAAGGTGTCAGTAAGTGAACTCAGAAAACGTTATCCTGCATACTATATGGCCAAGAACAGAATAGATTTGGCTGCAGGTACCGATGTTGATGCTATTCTCGAAAAGGTAAAATCAATATATGCATCAGAAGAGATTAATGATATTGATGGCGTTAAGATAGATTTTGCTGATAGCTGGGTACATCTGAGAAAGAGTAATACAGAACCTATTATCAGAGTGTATTCTGAAGGTCTCTCTGCAGAAGCTGCCGATAAAATCGGACAGGATGTTATGCAGGTAGTATATTCAATGACTCAAAAGTAATTATTGAAGCAGGAAAAGTGAACTGATTATATTATCACTGGTAAAAAGGCCGTCTTCCGTAAAACGAATGCGGTCTTTTTCCATAATAAGTGAACCGTTTTTAATGTGTGGTTCAGCATCCTGCATAAAGTGGGAAAACAGTTCTTCGCCTATGTAGCTACTGAATTTTGCCAAATCAATACCATCGCTTTTACGCAACCCCAGCATGATCGATTCGTTGTATCTGTCAGCATTGGTCAGAAACTCCTCTTCAAAAACAGGCTTGTTGCTTTCAATACCATCTATGTACTGGGTTATGTTGTCCGGATTCCATCGTCTGCTTACTCCGTTGAATGAATGGGCACCTGCACCAATTCCCAGGTAGGGAGTTCCATCCCAGTAACTGCTGTTGTGCTTTGATTCATATCCCTCTTTTGCAAAATTGGATATCTCGTAATGTTTGAAACCGGATTTACGCAGTGAGTCGCAAAGCAGATGGTACATACTTACGCTGCTCTCTTCATCAATAGCTGCTATTTTCTTGTTCTGTAGTAAGTGCCAGATAGGAGTCTCTTCTTCATACGACAGATGATATGATGATATATGGCTGACATTTAGTGCAATAGCTTTCTCTATGTCTTCTCTGAATATATTTACGGTCTGCCCCGGAATTCCGTATATGAGATCTATGCTGATGTTGTTGAACCCGGCTTCATGGCATAATTTAACAGCATTTACAGCCTGTTCGGAATTGTGTCGTCTTCTTATGAATCCTAAAATATCATCGTTAAACGATTGTATTCCCATGCTAATTCTGTTGATTGGAGTTCTGGCAATGGATTGCAGAAAATCGCAGGTAATGTCATCCGGATTACATTCAAATGTAACCTCCTGTAATCCATCTGTCAGGTAATTTTCCATTATGGTCTGGAAAATCCTTTCAATCTGCCCGCTGCTTAGCAATGATGGAGTACCTCCGCCAAAATAGATAGTTTTAATATGGTTGTTTATATACTCCTTTCTCTCAGTTAATTCTTTGCAAACGGCTGCTGTATATCTATCCATCAGATCGGTTTGTGTAGTGGAGTAGAAGCCACAGTAAATGCATCGTTTTGTACAGAAAGGAATATGTATATATATACCAGCCATAGTCATTTGTCTGTTTTCTTTTGCAAAGTTAACCCCAATTTTTCAATTCCTCTTAAAATATATATGGTATTGTCTTTGTTTTTTATAGAGAAATAGTTATGTTTGCGAAATAAATACCTAAAAAAGTAACTAATTAATAAGAGAATTAATATGAAGGTTTACAAGACAGAAGAGATCCGAAATATTGCAATCGTTGGTGGTGCCGGATCTGGTAAAACCACCCTGGCAGAGAGTATCCTGTTCGAGGGTGGAGTGATTAAGCGTCGTGGTTCAGTTAATGCTAAAACTACTGTGTCAGATACAACTCCAGTAGAGCATGAGTATGGTTATTCTGTATATTCTACCATTTTTTCTGTAGAATTATTCGGAAGAAAATACAACTTCATTGATTGTCCTGGTACAGACGATTTCCAGGGTGCAGCAGTAACAGCATTGAATATTTGTGATGCAGCTATCCTGTTGGTAAATGGTACTCGTGGTGTTGACGTTGGTCTTATCAACAACTTCCGCCTTATTAAGAAACTTGGCAAACCTGCATTCTTTGTAGTTAACCATGTTGATAGCGATAAATGTGAATATGACAATATCATTGAACAGATTCGTTCAACATTCGGTAATATAGCAGTTCCTATTCAGTTCCCAGAAGCAACAGGTCCTGCATTTACAAGCGTTATTGACGTTATTCTTGGTCAGAGACTTGTATTTAAGGATGGCGCTCCTACTGTAATGGAAGATATTCCTGCTTCAGTAGCAGACAGAGCTCAGGCTATGCATGACCTTGTTCAGGAGGCAGCAGCTGAAAGTGAAGAGGAATTGATGAACAAATTCTTTGAAGAGGGTGAACTGGATATTGAAGAGGTTCGTAAAGGATTCCGTCTGGGTATTGAGCAGAAATCATTGTTCCCAATTACATGTATTTCAGCATTGAATAATCTGGGTGTTAACAGATTGCTGGAATTCCTTGGTAACGTTGCTCCATCACCATTACATGGCACACCTGTTCAGAATAAGAAGGGTGAAGAGGTTAATGCAGAATCTAAGGGAACATCATTGTTCTTCTTCAAGACTTCAACAGAACATCATATTGGTGCTGTATCATACTTCAAGGTTATGTGCGGTACTGTACATGAAGGTGATGATTTCCTGAATGCAGACAGAGGTTCTAAAGAACGTATTGCTCAGCTTTATGTAAGCGCAGGCAGCAATAGAACACAGGTTCCTGAATTGACAGTTGGTGATTTGGGTTGTACAGTAAAACTGAAGGATGTTCGTACAGGTAATACTTTGAATGCCGGTGGTGCAGAGAACTCATTTAACTTTATCAAGTATCCTAACTACAAGTATTCACGCGCTTTGAAACCTGCTAACGAAGCAGATATGGAAAAGATGATGTCTATCGTTAACCGTATGCGTGAAGAAGATCCTACACTATGTATTGAGCAGTCAAAAGAGTTGCGTCAGGTTATTTTACACGGTCAGGGTGAATTCCACCTGCGTACATTCAAATGGTGTATCGAAAATAATGATAAGTTGATGATCAACTTTGAAGAGCCAAAGATTCCATATAGAGAGACTATCACTCGTGCAGCTCGTGCTGACTATCGTCACAAGAAACAGTCAGGTGGTGCCGGACAGTTTGGTGAAGTTCATCTTATTCTTGAACCATACGAAGAGGGTAAACCACTTCCTGAAATGTTCAAGTTTGGTAACCAGGAGTTCAAAGTTACTGTTAAGGGCGTTGATGAATATCCACTGGATTGGGGTGGCAAACTTGTCTTTGTGAACAGTATTGTTGGTGGTTCTATCGATGCAAGATTTATGCCTGCTATCCTAAAGGGTATTATGCAGCGTATAGAGCAGGGACCTCTTACAGGTTCATACGCACGTGACGTACGCGTAATAGTATATGATGGTAAGATGCATCCGGTAGATTCAAACGAAATCTCATTCTTGCTTGCTGGTCGTAATGCATTTAGTACTGCGTTTAAAGAGGCAGGACCAAAGATTCTGGAGCCAATTTATGATGTAGAAGTACTTGTTCCAGCTGACTTTATGGGTGATGTAATGAGTGATCTCCA
>JAGCKJ010000077.1 GCA_017647575.1 Bacteroidaceae bacterium
GGTGGTGATGCTGCCAACGTTGTAGGAACTCCAGTGGTAAAAGTTGTGAATGATTGCAATACACAGATAGGCAACGTTTATGGTGGTGGTAATGCCGCTGATGTGAGCGCTACTAGTGTGACTATCGATGGCGGAAAAATCACTGGCATGGTGTTCGGTGGCGGACATGGTGATAAGGATGCCGAACCTCAGACCGAGGCCAATGTGAATGGTGATGTAAATGTACTTGTTACTGGTGGTACCATTAATAAGGTATTCGGCGGAAGTAATAGTAAGGGTAATATTGGTGGTGTCATCAACTTAATCATTGAAAAGGGCGATGAGTCTTGTGAATTGCATATCACAGAAGTCTATGGCGGTGGTAACGAAGCCGCAGGTAATGCAGGAACGATAACCATTGGCTGTACAGGTGGTGACGGTGAAGGAATTGGCGATGTTTATGGTGGTGCCAATGCTGCCGATATTAATAGCGGTATTACACTGAATATCACTGGCGGAAATATCTCACGCGTATTTGGTGGTAATAACGCCAGCGGTTTAATCAGCGGAGATATTGTAGTAAATGTTGACTGGACAGGTACTTGTGGAGTCAACAAACTCACAAATGTATATGGTGCAGGAAATCAGGCTGCTTATGGTAATGCCGAAAATCAGGGTAGCACTCAGGTAAATATCCTCAACGCAACTGTATCGGGTAGCGTTTACGGAGGTGGCCTGGGTAATTCTGCAGTTGTAACAGGCACCACAGAAGTGAACATCAGCGAAAAAGATGGAGGCACTGTTGTCGTGAACGAGAATGTATTTGGTGGTGGCGATGCTGCTGCAGTGACAGGCTCTACTGACGTGAATATTATTAAAGGTGCAGTAACAGGAAGCGTCTTCGGTGGTGGTAATGCTGCCGGCGTATCAGGTGTCGGTGTCGTGAATGTAACAGGTGGCACTATTGCAAGCGGTGTCTATGGCGGTAGTAACGCTAGTGGTATAGTGGGCAACACTCAAGTCACTCTCACTAATGGTATCATCGGTACGGATGCTGCACATGCCAACGTGCATGGTGGCGGTTTTGGACAGGAGACAGGCGTTTCAGGCAATGTTGACATCTTAATCGGCGAATCAAATCAAACAGAAGGTGGTGTTGAAATTTATGGTGATGTATATGGTGGATCTGCATTGGGTACAGTTAATGGTACATCTGCAAATGATACTTATCACACTAATGTAACCCTTAATAAGGGAACTATATATGGTTCACTATATGGTGGTGCATTGGGTAGTGACGAAGTTGCAGCCAACGTATATGCCCCTGTAACTGTGACTGTCAATGGTGGTAGTGTTAAGAAAACCGCTGAGGAAGGTTCAGGTGGTGTGTATGGTGCAAATAATATTAATGGTGCTCCACAGCATTCAGTTATTGTAAATATAAATGCTACAGATCCGGCTCCTGCTGAAGGACAGTATGCACTATATGCGGTTTATGGAGGTGGTAATAAGGCTGCTTATACATACGGAAAAGGTTATCCAAAGGTGACAATTTATAAATGTGACAATAGTATCGAATACGTGTATGGTGGTGGTAATGCAGCTGCTGTGAATGGTACTAATGTAACAGTCTGGGGTGGAAACACTATAGGCTATGTATTTGGCGGTGGTCATGGTTATAAGGAAAATAGCATTGGTGCTGACGTTAATGGCGATGTACTTGTTAATATACATGGTGGTACTATAGATAAGGTGTTTGGTGGAAGTAACAGCATGGGTAATATAACAGGAAACATCTCTTTGAATATCACTAAGGAGGGAGAATGTGAAATGCACATTGCTGAAGTCTATGGCGGTGGTAACGAAGCCGCAGGTAATGCAGGTACGATAACCATTGGCTGTACAGGTGGCGAAGGTGAAGGAATTGGCGATGTTTATGGTGGTGCCAATGCTGCCGATATTAATAGCGGTATTACACTGAATATCACTGGCGGAAATATCTCACGCGTATTTGGTGGTAATAACGCCAGCGGTTCTATCAATGGTGATATCCAAGTAAATGTAGATTGGTCTGGTACTTGCGGTGTCAACGCCTTAGGTAATGTTTATGGTGCAGGTAACCTGGCACCTTATTCGGGAAAAACTGCAGTTAACATTCTGAATGGAACTGTTACAGGTAGTGTCTTTGGTGGTGGTTTAGGTGCTGCTGCCATTGTTACCGGAACTACAGTCGTTAACATTAATCAGGAATCAGGAGGCAATGCAACTGTAGTTCAGAACGTATTTGGTGGTGGTGACGCAGCGAATGTAGTTGGTTCTACCGATGTCAATATGATGGCAGGAGCCGTCCAGGGAAGTCTCTTTGGTGGTGGTAACGAAGCTGGCGTTTCAGAAAATGGTGTTGTGGATGTAACTGGCGGTACTGTAGCTACAGGTGTCTATGGCGGTAGCAATGCCAGCGGTACAGTAGGTAATACCATAGTGACGCTCACTGATGGTATTATTGGTACTGCTGAAACTCGTGCAAACATCCATGGTGGTGGTTACGGTGCTGAAACTAAGGTGTCTGGTAATGTAAATGTTACGTTTGGAGAAAAAAATCAGGTTGCAGCTGGTGTCACAGTATATGGCGATGTTTATGGTGGCTCGGCATTGGGAACTGTGAATACCAATACTAATAATACAACTAAAGTTAACCTAATCGGTGGTATTATTCATGGTGATGCCTATGGTGGTGGTCTTGGTAATAGTAGTACTGCTGCCGATGTTTATGGTAATGTTACAGTAACATTAAATGGTACAGCTTTTGCACTTATCACAACTAAAGATGATCAAAATAATACAATCCCTACCTCTGGTCGTGTATTTGGTTGCAACAATATCAATGGTACGCCAAAGGGAACAGTGTTGGTGAAAGTATTACAAACAGTGGCACGTGACAGTGAGGGCAATATAATTCAAAAGCCAGAAAAAGGCAGTGGTATCTACGAACTTGAGGCAGTATATGGCGGCGGTAATTTAGCTGCTTATAACCCTGACGATCCGAAAGCAGATGGTTCTCAGTATTCTTATAGGTATGGAAACTTAGATAAGACGATTACAGCCGCAGAGAAACCTGTTCAGGTGATTATTGATGCCTGCGATGATGCAAGTATTAGCTACGTTTATGGTGGTGGTAATGCTGCTCCTACACCTGCTACTCAGGTTGTTGTACTTGGTAGTTATGAGATAGGCAATGTCTTTGGTGGTGGTAACGGTAAGGACAGATATACACTGGACGGCATAAATTGGCAAGCGAATAATGGTGCCGATGTGGGTATTATTAATGCTACGGCATACGCAAATAATCCAGCAAATGGTTTGTATGGAACTGGTAGATCCAGAGCAAGTGTATTAGGAGGTACGGTACATAATCTTTTTGGTGGCAGTAACACCAAAGGAAATATTGTAACTGAAGCAGTAGCGCATATGGATGAAGCAAGCGATTGTAAACTATCAGTTGGTGGCATCTATGGTGGTGGTAATGAAGCGTACATGGATGGTGATTCAAAAATTGAACTGGGCTGTATAGAGTCTCTTAAAGAGATTTATGGTGGTTCCTGTAATGCCGATATTAAAGGTGATGTAAATCTGAATATTGTCAGCGGACATTATGATAGGGTGTTTGGTGGTAATAATATAGGTGGCAAAATAAATGGCTCTATCACAATTACTATTGATGAGACCGGTTGTAATCCAGTTACTATTGGTGAACTTTATGCTTGTGGTAACTTAGCTCCTTATGAGACACCAGAAGGTAAGGGTGGCCCTACCATCAACTTGATTTCATTCACCAGTATTGGCAATGTATTTGGTGGTGGACTGGGTTCTAAAGCAGTTGTTACAGGTAATCCAGTTGTAAACATCAATGTTAATAAAGTAGGACAAAATGCTAATGTTGAGGGCTGGAGTTATAATGGTTCAACAATAGATTTTGGTAATGAATATCGTGTTGAATTACCAATGCATGAAAAGGGAAAAATTGGTGTTATAGGAACAGTGTACGGTGGCGGTAATGAAGCAGAAGTTGTGGGAAATCCGCAGATTGAAATGACAGCCGGAGAGGTGAAACGTGATATCTTTGGTGGTGGAAACAAGGCAGATGTTGACGGTAGTACTAGCGTAACTATAGCGTACGGAACTATTGACGGCAATATCTTTGGTGGCGGTAATGCTGCAGCTGTAGAGGGTAGTACATCAGTAACCATATTGGATGGAACTATAGGCGGAAATGTTTATGGTGGTGGTAATGAAGGTAATGTAACTGGTGCTACACATGTAGTTATTGGCCCGCAACCTGCGCAGTAATAATGTTGTAAATAGTTGAAATAGCTAAATTGTTGAAATAAAATAGGCAAAGATTTTGGTTATGTTGAAAAAATATCTAATTTTGCGCCGCTTATTCCCAAAAGAGAAAATAAGTTAAAACAAAAATAAATAAAGAACTAAAATGATCATTGTTCCAGTAAAGGAGGGCGAAAACATTGAACGCGCTCTCAAAAAATTTAAAAGAAAGTACGAAAAGACAGGTGTTGTAAAAGAACTAAGACGTCGTCAGCAGTTCGATAAACCATCTGAACTGAAGCGTCTCAAGATGGAGCACGCTATCTACGTACAGAAACTCCAGCAGACAGAAGAGTAAAAAAATACTCGCATAGTTTGCATTTTGGGATTTCTTTTCCTATATTCGCTACTGAATCATTCAGTGGCGAATTTTTTTATGTACATAGAGCAGTTTGCAAATTATCTGGTTTTTGAGCGGAACTATTCTGAAAGAACGGTCTCTGCTTACAGACAGGATCTGGAGCTCTTTGAAACATTTATAAAAGGTATTGACGCAACACTGGAACTGGCTACGGTGCACAGAGATGTGGTCAGAATGTGGGTTGTTTCCATGATGGAAAACGGCGATGCTGCCACAACCGTAAACCGTAAACTTAGTACACTGAGAACGTTCTATAAATTTTTGATGACACGTGGAGTGGTAACGCACTCTCCGCTAAAGGATATAAAAGGGCCTAAAGTGGGTAAACCATTGCCGCATTTTGTTCGCGACAGCGAAATGGAAGCAATTCTGAACAATGCAGATCAGGATGATGGTTTCCTTTCTGTAAGGAACAGGTGTATTCTGGCGCTATTTTATGAAACCGGTATTCGTCTGGCAGAACTTATTTCGCTTAATAATGGCGATATTGATTTTGATAACTGCACATTGAAGGTAACCGGTAAGCGAGACAAGCAGCGTATTATTCCGTTTGGTCAGGGAATGGCAGAACAACTCAGAGAGTATATGAAGGTGCGTGATGCTGAATTTGATGCTGAAGACAGTGACGCTCTCTTCTTAAATATAAAAGGTGGCAGAATACCAAGACATCAGGTTTATCATCTGGTAAAGGATGCTTTGGCAGAAACCAGTGTAGAGAAGAAGAGTCCTCATGTATTAAGACATACGTTCGCAACGTCAATGCTGAATAATGATGCAGAACTTGGGGCAGTGAAAGAGCTGTTGGGGCATAACAGCCTGTCAACTACCGAAGTTTATGTACATATGACCTTTCAGGAACTGAAGGATATTTATAAACAAGCTCATCCAAGAGCTTAAATTTGAGGTATTATGGAGACAAGAATTCAGGCTTTGCATTTCAATGCAACAGAACAGCTTCAGGCGTTCATTGAGAAGAAGTGTGCAAAATTGGAAAAGATGCACGAGTTGGTAAAAAGAGTAGATGTAGTGCTAAAGGTAGTGAAGCCGGAGACTGCTATGAACAAGCAGGCATCCATAACTGCAGTGATACCAAATGGCGATATTTTTGCAGAGAAAATATGCGATACTTTTGAGCAAGCTGTGGACGAATGTGTGGATGCAGTGGCCAAACAACTGCAAAAAATGAAAGAAAAACAGCGTGACAAGTAAAAAAGTTCAAAAAGATTTTGGTAAAAAGAAAAATAGGTCTATCTTTGCACCCGCTCCGCTAAACATGCGGGTGCATTTGCCTCTTTAGCTCAGTTGGCCAGAGCACGTGATTTGTAATCTCGGGGTCGTTGGTTCGAATCCGACAAGAGGCTCGAATAA
>JAGCKJ010000078.1 GCA_017647575.1 Bacteroidaceae bacterium
AGGATGTATGACTGCTGTACCTGGTTACCTGCTACCTGTACCTTGTTCACCTGATCAAAGATAGCAGGGGTAACATCAATCTCAGAAGGATTAGCTTCATTCTGCCAGAAGTCAACAACTTCCATCTGCTTTCCAATATCCAAATATTCAGGATTGAAGATAGCAGGTTTTACCATTGCTTCTGCTTTTGTCCAGAAGTCTGCGAGCATGATCATACGCTGACGGTCTCTGGGTGTATGTCTCAAGATAGAATAATCAATACCATTTATAGTCTGCTTTCTTGCATCGTGGTACAATGCACTACGGTTTTCGAGCTTTCTGATATCTGTTTTAACAGTAGCAACAAAGAACTCCAAAAAGCTTGTTAAGTCAGTAGTCAAAAGGTCAGATGCAGTCTTTGAAGTACCAAAGTAATTGTTATACTCAGTTACCATGTTCTTTGCAGATCCGGGCATTACAGAAGTCTGATCAATAACACCTGCGATATAGTTCACAAGGTTGATTCTTGCAAAACCTTCCTTCTGAGACTCGATATCATTCATCTTTTCAGTAATGTAACCATTTGCGAAGTTAGCCAGATCTTCGGGGCTTCTGAAAGCTACATCAAGCTGATGATCAAAAATCTGGTAACTGTCTTCCCAGACACTTGAGCCACCGTAGAACATTTCTGCCGGAATGGGAGGATCCTGCTCCCACATGGATTTAGAAGACTGAGGTACACCATTAGCGTCAAGGTTCTGGCCATTGGTAAAACCTGCAGCAAAGTTGAGACCATTAGAAAGCTGTGTATTAAAGTTACCTGCGTTCTTAGGATCTTTTGCATAGAAAGAAATCTTTCTCAAACGCTGCTGAAACAATGAATTGCTTTTACTTCTGAAAGAAATAAATCTTCCGGAATAAGGTCTTACTGCAATCAACTCTCTGAAGATAACAGTAGAAAGGGCATTGAGAACGTTCTCTTTGCCGGTTGTAAGTAACTGCTCACCGATAGAAACCCAGTTGGATGTATTAATAGACTGAAGTGTGAGTTCCTGGCCGGTGGCTTCTCTGACTGTAGCTGCTAACAAAGCGGCTGCATCCTGAGGTGTAAAAACTCTTGCCATCTTTTCTCCTCCTTTTCTGATCAATCATGATCAATAGAAATTTTTAAAGATATTTGATAGATACTCTTCCGGGGTTTGCCTGGCAGCACCTCCCGAGTTATCTTGGGACCCTAGTAATGTCTGTAAGCTTGTGACCTGCTTCTTTGCTTCCGCAAGTTCTGCTTTGATCGCTTCCAGATCTGAAGTTTCAGTGTCTGTCTGTTTTGGTTCAGGTTCTGCTTTTGGTTCTTCAATTTTCACTTCCTCCTTTACCGGTTCCGGTACAGGTTCGGTTTTAATCTCTACCTGTGGCTGTGATAAAGAGAAATCTTTGATTTCTCTGGGAGAACCTTTTGGTTCTCCTGGTATCATTGCTTGAATCTGTTCAGCATTGAAACCTGCCTTTACTAGTGTTAGAATTTCTTCTACTCCCATTTTGTCATCCTCCTTTTAGAAACAGTCTATCCTCTTAAAAAGAGGGCAGTAAGAGGATGACCATTCCTACCGCAGCGTACTTCCTTCCGCTGGTCTGTGCGGTTATCTGCCCTCTACTTTTAAAGTACAATAAATTGGACTCAATGTCAAGTGAACACACAGAAACAAGAAAAAAGCCGTACACCTGTTTGTGTACGACTTCTTCCTGAGGTTTTGTAATTTTGCATTTGGCTGGGATACATGGAATTTATATGGATTCACCTATAGTATACACCCTATTCAATGAAAAATCCACTGTTTAATACATTATTGATATAATCACGGTCAGAATCATATCCTGCAATGGATACGGAAGCATTCTCACACTTACAATATCCGGATAAGGTTGATAGAGTCACCTGCTTAAAGAGTGGCTGTCCGTTGGTGGTGTTAAACTCATTTAGTGGTCTTGTGTCAATGTATCTTTCTTTAATACCGTAGTAAGGCATTGTAAACCAAGATTTGCCACCAAGACCACCCTTATAGGATGGTGTTGAATTAAACAAGTCCACGGTTCCTTTTACTGCCGTAGCAGCTCCGGCAACTGCTGCAGCTGCTCCGCCACTTCCTGCCATTGCAATTCCGGAAGCGATCTGAGCAATACCACCCATTGCGTTGGGAGTCATCTGAGCAATAGGAATATTGATTCCCAGATTATATTGAAGTGTTGCGATCGATATCTGACCATCACCGGATATATCTGTCAGTGCGTCACCTGTTAACACGTCAACAGTTGTCTGTACATAAATACCGCCTTTACATTCACAAGGATTGATATCCACAAGACCATAACCAGGTACATCTAATTTTGCTGTTGTATAAGGTGGAGCAAGTCTCCAGTCATCCTTATAATGCCATGTATGTGTTAAACTACCAGAGTATGTTTTTCTTGCATCTCCGGGTAATACATAACCTTCTACGTTAACACCTCCAAGTGATATATTATCTTTTCCTAACTGAACTACTACAGGTGTTGCTCCTGTCGTAACTTCACTAAAGTTAATCGGTACCCACAAAACAGATATGATTGACTCATAAGCATTTAAGAAAAGCTGGTCAAGACCACCTGTCCAGAAGTTAGGAAGCCACTCGTCTTTATCAAAAAGATACTTAGCTAACGCTCTTAAGTTAGCATGATCAATAAGATAGTTGGTTACAAAATAATTACCATAATTTGCACTACATGCAGTCAGTACAAAACATCCTATAGTATCTAATACAAAGTCAGATCCTCCATCCTGAAGTTTAGCAGATACAAAGTGATAATCATTTTTCTCTGCCAGTATTCTGGGATCTGCTATCATAGGATCTGTATTGGATGCAGAATAGATAACATACTGACTGCTTCCCAGTATCTCAGATCTGTGTGTTGCCATAGGATCTTCAGCGCATGATATCTCATATACATTATTCGGTACCACTGTGATATCCGTTACGAAATAGTAATGCGATCCATATTTTATATAACTGATATCTTCCATACTTACACCGGTTACCGGACTTAAAACAAATACCGGATTATGATAGGAAGTCTGTCTTTTCAGTGATGCAGTGACTGCTGTACCTGTTCCGGTTGGTACTTTGGTAGAGTTTTTCTTTTTGGAAAAGCCTGTATAAATATTAATGTTCATTATATACCTCCTGAAATGTTGCGCAGCAACTTTCCGCATAAGCGAAGCGTTGCGTACTATTTAATACGGATCTTATCACCCGGATAGATCTTATTTACATCTTTGATCTGAGGATTCAGTTTTACAAGTTCCTTGTAAGGTATCTTACAATTCTTAGCGATCTTAGTCAGATTATCACCCTTCTGAACGGAATAATAGATAATAACTTCAGGTTCCTGAAGATTTTCTTCATCTTCGCAGTAGCTGATAAACGAATTAATGAGTACTTTCTTCCATTCTCTATCTTTCAGATCCGTCAGCTGTATGCCATTGTTCCATCTGGGAGTAGACTCTACTACTTTTCCATTGCCTACATAGATACCAATATGCCCCGGCATCCATACCAGATCACCTGCCACCGGAGCACCCTGTCTGTCCCTGCAGCGTGTCTCCATGGTATTCGCATTGATATCAGGGATTCCAAACTTCGTATATGAAGAAGCTTTCCAGTCTCCCGGAGCATTGCCCCAGAGGATGCACTTTACCAAACCGGAACAGTCCATAGCAATGAAACCTTCATGTGCTTTTAAGACTGCATACCTGTCATGATTATAAGGGTAGTTTCTGCAGAAAGTCTTAATGTTTGCTTCTGTTAGTGTCTGGCCCCATCCTCCCATCACATAGATGTTCTGAGTTTTTACATAGCGTTTTGCAATGTCACAAAATTCGATATTATTCATCTTCCATACCTCCAATTTTATCGACTAACTTTTGTAAAGCCAGTGTGTTATTGTTAATAGCTGCAGTGATCTCTTTGATTTCCGTATTGTGGAGGTCCTGGAACCTTTGCAACTCTTCCCGGTGTGCTTTGGTCATGTAAAAGATAAACCATCCACAAGCGCAGCATGCAACAATAGGGAAACCGATAGTCATGATAATTTGTGATAGAGCATTTACTTCCATTGTTTTTCCTCCTGATATGATTATAGGGAAGGATTTTATCCCTTCCCTATTAGTATAGCGTAGTGTGTACTTTTTAACAAGTTACATTTCTTTCATTAGTTTTCTGCGATCAGCTGAAAGAGTTCCTTCATGAGCTTATGGAATCCCTTATCATATACAGCCACTACATCATGCCATTCGCCTTCTTTGTCCTTCTGGGAAGGCATGGAAAGAAAATAACCGTTCTTACCTTCTACCACTCTGCACCAGAAGCATGCACCCATAAAGTCAAGCTGTGCCCTCATCTTCTCAGAGTTAAGATTGAGATAGACACCATAGGCCAGATGATAATTTGTAACCTCATCTGTGATCTGATTTTTACGCTCAAAAACCTTCTTGGCATCAAACCATTCAACCTCATCTCTTACTACCTGTTTCTTTTCTTCTGTTTCCTTTTTCTTTAAAGCCATCTTTCTTTCCTCCTTATTCTTTTATTCGTTTATGATAGCTCTTATGTTAAGAAGGGCATTGGTCATTTTAACCAGTCCTTCCAAAACATCATTTAAACTGAGGTCCTCATCTCTTAAGATCTCCCAGACTGCTTCCAGATCCATATAGTCACCCTGCGGAAGGTCTGCTTTATTAATCTCTTCCTCAATCTTTTCTAATCTTCCAACAACTCCAAGCATCCTCTTATCCTCCTAACATTCCCTTAATGGTTTGAATTCCTCTTCCCTTATCCACGC
>JAGCKJ010000008.1 GCA_017647575.1 Bacteroidaceae bacterium
CAATGCCTGCAGGGCAAAGCTGTTTCCATTAAACCTTTCACCTTTTAATGCAAAGAATATCAGTCCGTCTGCGCATGTTCTGGTGTCGGTTGTTACGCCTTTGCTTTCCAGAAACAGAGTATATAGTTTTTCTATCTCCATTGTCTAATTTGAATACATCACCACAAAAGTAATGAAAGCACTTTGTAGAACAAAAAACTTTTCTGTTTTTCGTAGTAATAATGGGAAGTTTATAGTGGAACTTCAGGACGTAGCTGTTCGTTTATAGCAATAGGGTTAAGTTTGCTATGGTTCCGTTTGTTTATAGTGGAACTTCAGGACGTAACTGTTTGTGGGGTATTGTGGTAGCATAAGTTTGTTTAGGGATTTGGATTTGGACAGCAATCCACCGGCGGTCCTCCCCACCTACGTGGGTCCCCTCCCTTTTAAACTCCGTTTTTCCTCCTTCGCACCTCAGTAATACAAACAAGTTTTATTACGTTCGGTTTGGCGTCGGTTCGGGAGCCAATGCCGCCTTGTGTCTTCTGTCCCAAATCCAAATTGTGCAGTTTTCAGGTGGCTATGCCGGCAAGCTTACCCTATTACTACTCTACGGGTTGGGGCAAATTCCGCTCCTCACAGATAGTCCTTCAGTTTCCACTATTCACGTGGGCAGGGTGGCGGAGAATTTACATTAGTTGTAATCAGAAAATCCTGGGTGATTTATAAGAAATAGTAGAATATGCATCAATCGGTGCTTTATCTAACTTTTCCACTTTGATATATGCTATACCATATTGATTAAGACATTGTTCAATTGCAACTATAGAGGATGGTGACAGATGGGTATTAATATGCTTCTGCTAACTCTGGAAATAATGAGAGTTCCAATGCAGATTCTATCTTACACAATGTTTCGATTGATAGATTTCCTCTGCCTTTTAATATTTTTGATACGTATTGTTGGGAGCACCCCATTCTCTCTGCCAATGATTTTTGTGTAAGATTTAACTCCTCCATTCTATCAAGCATCATCATAGCAATATGTTGAGAATAGCGCAACCAACTTTTATTGGTTGTTCTAAATTCTGTTTCTTCTCTCCATTTAGAAGGAGTTGAAGATCTATGCTCGCCCAGTTTCTTTATAATCTTATTCATATTCACCCCTTTCGTATAACATTTACAACATATTCATATATTCCACAAAACTATCATCATCAATGATATTTTCACTTAGAAGAAACTCACGAACCTGTTCTAACTTAACGAGTTCTTGGCGAGTATGTTCGCGTTCTTCCATCTTTAATGTCAATTTTATGGCTCCACCAGTAATTACATACACGCCTTCTGAAAGTCTAATAGCGTATATGCGAAGCCATGATGAATGACGTTTTATTCTTTTTAATTTTGCCTTCTCTTTTCCCAAAAAGATACCTTTAGTTCTGTAGTTCTCTAATGGGCGAAAGAGTTCATCTAAATTAGCACTTGGAGAAATATCCATAATAATGCCTTGCAACTTATCACTATCTTCAATAGTATCTTCAATAGCTTGATTAACATCCGTAATTTTGAAATACGAAGTTAAATCTCGCCAATTAGCTTTGAAGAAAGAACGTAACCACATTACATCACTCCATTGATCAAACAATGTGTATAAAGCGTTATCATTTTCTCCTTCGTAACGGACAGCCCAAAGCCTTCCATCTTCAGTAATTTCATCAAATGTCATAATCCATGGTTTTTGCTGCAAATCTAGCAATATTTTCACAAATATACAACTCATAGGTTGTTTTATTCACAAGCACAAAGATAAATCACATAGGTGAATTCAACTTACAATTGTAACCAGAATTCTGTTTAGTTAATAATTGGCTCAAATTCTCGCTTGGTGCGAGATAACCAAGTCTCTGTCTGGGTTGTAGCGGCAACTTACAATGCACAAAACGGAATAAGTAGGCATATTTACGACATTAAAAACGGAATAAGTAGATAAAAATGTTGCTAAAAATATGGAATAAGTGGATTTGCTTGTCGATGACCACGATAACTACCAGAATTGGAAACCATCTAATTTAATGTGAGTGCGACGAATTCACGTTATTATACGACTTTTGCTGATTTACAGTGCGGATATATACATTTATTTTTAATTGTGGTGGTAAATAGAGACTCTTTTTTGTAACTTCGCGGTTATGAAATTGGCAGACTGTGACCGTACCCGAATAATGGGCATAATTAACTTGACTCCGGATTCTTTCTACAAAGATTCCAGAATGGGTAGTACAGATGCTGTAATGGCACAAATCAAACTGATGATTGATAATGGTGCCGATGCAATTGATATAGGCGCCTGTTCTACTCGCCCCGGATTTACGGCAATATCGGCAGAAGAAGAGATAAAGCGTCTGGAAGCAGTTTTACCGACTGTCAGAGCGGAATATCCGGATTTGCTGATTTCTATAGATACCTTTTTACCTCAGGTGGCTGAGCACTGCCTGAAAGAGTGGCATGTAGATATTATAAACGATATCTCCGGTGGTTCTCCGGAAATGTATCGCATAGTGGCTATGCATGGAGCAACTTACATACTCACATACAATGAAGGTATTAAAGAGGATGTAGCAAGCGAGATGGTAGAATTCTTTAGATTAAAGATTTCAGAACTGCATAACATTGGCCTTAAAAAAGTTATAGTAGATCCCGGCTTTGGTTTTTCCAAAACATTGGAACAGAATTACCAAGCATTAAATTGCATTGACGCATTACACCGCATGGGATACGAAACTTTGGTTGGCGTCTCCAGAAAATCCATGATATACAATGTCCTTCATTGCACACCGCAAGAGGCACTGAACGGCACAACAGTTTTGCATACTCTGGCAGTGCAGCAAAAGGCAAGCTGGCTTAGGGTTCACGACGTAAAAGAGGCTGCAGAAGTTGTACGAATTTTGGAAACAATAAAAAATATATAGGTATGGAATATTTTGTTGGAATAGGAATTAAGGATATCATAGACATTTTATGTGTAGCATTGTTGTTATTCTATGTCTATAGGATGATGAGAATGACAGGCTCACTAAATATGTTTATCGGAATATTGGTCTTTGTCTGCGTATGGATATTGGTTTCACAGGTATTCAAAATGCAGTTATTAGGTGCAATACTGAACAAACTTGTGGATGTGGGAGTATTGGCCATAATCGTACTATTTGCCGATGACATAAGACGTTTCTTCCGCGAAATTGGTACTCATACACGAACCAAGAATTTTGTCCGTTGGCTTACTAGACGCAAAAATGTAGCTGTAGAAACTGAAAAATGGCAGCCCGTAATAAAAGCTTGCCTGAGTATGAGCAAACGCAAAGAGGGTGCATTGATAGTTATAGATAATCTGCATGAATTAAAAGATATTGAGGGAACAGGAGAATCGGTCAATGCAGATGTAAACCAGCTTCTTATAGAAAACATCTTCTTTAAGAACAGTCCTTTACACGACGGTGCTATGGTTATTTCAGACGATAGGATTAAGGCTGCTGCATGTATATTACCTATATCTCAAACTGAAAATCTGCCTAAAAGTTTCGGTTTGAGACATCGCGCAGCAATGGGTATTACACAGAAAAGCAGTGCTGTGGCAATTGTAGTATCGGAAGAGACCGGTAGAATTTCTATATTCAATCAGGGAAAATACAAGCTACATCTTAACGAAGATGATTTGGCAGTAATGCTTGCCGACACTGAGAAAATTATAAAATAGCAGTTTGGAGTGTCAATATGGCACTCTTTCTGTTTTGGCACGTTTTTCGCATATAGAGTGATGAACGGCAGATAAATGCCGCATTGCGAACAATAACAGACAATAATTAAACTTTAAATACAAACAATATGAATATCAAACCATTAGCAGACAGAGTTTTGGTACTTCCTGCTCCGGCAGAAGAGAAAACAATTGGTGGAATCATTATTCCTGACACAGCAAAAGAGAAACCTTTGAAGGGAGAAGTTGTGGCAGTTGGTAACGGAACAAAAGATGAAGAGATGATACTTAAGCTTGGTGATCAGGTACTTTATGGTAAGTATGCAGGTACAGAGCTTGAAATAGAGGGAGTTAAATATTTGATTATGCGCCAGAGTGACGTTTTGGCAGTAGTTGGCTAATATTATATAAGGAGTAAAAATTATGGCAAAAGAGATATTGTTCAATTCAGACGCACGCGATCTTCTGAAACAGGGCGTGGACGAACTTGCAAATGCAGTAAAGGTAACACTTGGCCCTAAAGGCAGAAATGTTATTGTAGAAAAGAAATTCGGTGCTCCTCACATCACCAAGGATGGTGTTACAGTAGCTAAAGAGGTTGAACTTGCAGATCCATTCAAGAATACAGGTGCTCAGCTGGTAAAATCTGTTGCATCAAAGACCGGCGAAGATGCAGGTGACGGTACTACAACTGCTACTGTACTGGCACAGAGCATTGTTAACGTAGGTTTGAAGAACGTAACTGCAGGTGCAAACCCAATGGATTTGAAACGTGGTATTGACAAGGCTGTTGCTAAGGTTGTTGAAAGCATCAAGGCACAGGCTCAGGAAGTTGGCGATGATTTCGACAAGATTGAACAGGTTGCTACAATCTCAGCCAACAACGATGCTGAAATTGGCAAGCAGATTGCAGAGGCTATGAAGAAGGTTTCAAAGGATGGCGTTATCACTATAGAAGAGGCAAAAGGCCGCGACACATATATCGATGTAGTTGAAGGTATGCAGTTTGACCGTGGTTATCTGTCATCATACTTTGTAACAGACACAGAGAAGATGAACTGTGTTATGGAAAATCCGCTTATCCTTATCCACGACAAGAAGATTTCCAACCTGAAGGATATGCTTCCAATTCTTGAACCGGCAGTTCAGACAGGTCGTCCAATGCTTATCATTGCAGAAGATGTAGATTCTGAAGCATTGACAACACTTGTTGTAAACCGTCTGCGTTCAGGTTTGAAAATATGCGCTGTAAAGGCTCCTGGTTTTGGTGACCGCAGAAAGGAGATGCTGGAAGACATAGCAGTTCTTACCGGTGGTTTCGTTATCAGCGAAGAGCGTGGTGTTAAACTGGAACAGGCTACAATGGAGATGCTTGGTACAGCAGAAAAGGTAACCATTTCAAAGGACAACACTACTATTGTTAATGGTAAGGGCGACAAAGAGAAAATTGATGCTCGTACAGCTCAGATTAAGTCTCAGATTAAGACTACCACTTCTGAATACGACAAGGAGAAGTTACAGGAGCGTCTTGCAAAACTGTCAGGTGGCGTAGCTGTTATCCACGTTGGTGCTCCATCAGAAACAGAAATGAAGGAGAAGAAGGACCGCGTTGACGATGCACTCTGCGCTACACGTGCAGCTATCGAAGAAGGTATCGTTGCAGGTGGCGGTGTTGCTTACATCCGTTCTATCAAGGCTCTTGATGATCTGAAGGGCGAAACTGCTGATGAAGAGACAGGTATCCAGATTGTACGTCGTGCAATTGAAGAGCCACTCCGTCAGATTGTTTACAATGCAGGTAAAGAGGGTGCAGTTGTTGTTCAGAAGGTAGCAGAAGGCGAAGGTGACTTTGGTTACAACGCACGTTTTGACCGCTATGAAAACATGCTGTCAGCAGGTGTTGTAGATCCGGCAAAGGTAACTCGCGTTGCTCTTGAAAATGCAGCTTCTATTGCAGGTATGTTCCTCACAACAGAGTGCGTAATTGTAGAGAAGAAAGAAGATAAGCCAATGATGGCTGCTCCTGGAATGGGCGGTATGGAAGGTATGATGTAATCAAACCAAACCAAAATAAAACAAATTAAAAGAAAGTGGTCATTTTGGCCACTTTCTTGCGTTTATTAAGTCCCATTTATATAATTAGGATGTTTTTACTACCATAATTCTTGTTTTCTCAACACATTTATTTTTTTTGTAGAGGATAATCAATTACACCGTATCTGATTGATACACAAATAACGAATGCTATGGATTGCAATTAACACAGAATTATACTTACCTGACATTATCACTTAATCGGCTTCAAAAAAGAAGCAACTATATAAAAAACATTAACACACATGTTCGTGTTTGAAACAGATTTACTAAGTTTGCAAAACAGAATCACATCATCGGGTAGTCTTAAAGAGGTTCTGACTACCCGATAATGATAAATGTAGGTTATGATAAACATTGTTTTTCTTTTCTGTTTCTCCATTCCTATGATAATGATTTTATTAGGAGTGTTGAATAACAATATGAATATAATTGAATCTGGAATAACATTGATGTTCTTTTTATACACAGCTTATTTAGGAAGTTGCATAAAGACCATCAAACAACTTAACATCCCAACAAAAAAGATTCTCTTATTTATCCTATTGTTACTATTCTCTATGCTGTTTATTATATTGGGCAACAAGTATGATTTTTTCATACCATCCTGTATAATATCATTTACATTAGGCCTACTTGCTATATACCTAATGTTAAGAAAGAAGAAATAACATCATGGGGTGATGCTGTAGTGATATGAAAGAATACAGGTGCTCAGATGGTAAAATCTGTTGCATCAAAGACCGGCAAAGATGCAGGTGGAGGCATTCCTCACAACAGAGTGCGTAATTGTTGAGAAGAAAGAAGATAAGACAATGATGGCTGCTCCTGGAATGGGCGGTATGGAAGGTATGATGTAATTCAACCCCACCAATAACAGATACGGCTGGATTCAAAAGATTCCAGCCGTTATTTTTATGTATATAACCAATTATTGTAATAGCGCATTGATATAAGAACGTGCAGATTCTATAATGGAATCGATACCTTTCAACGCTGCAGTTTCATCCAGAGAGACTGCAATATCCGGAGCAACACCAAACTCTATATGATTTCCATCTGCATCAAGCATAGGGCTTGCTGAAAAGCGTACAGACCAACCATTTGGTAAAGCCGATGACATAGGCATGCCGGAACCACCTCCTGTATAATCACCCATAACTGTCACCAAAGGCAAACACTTCATATCGCTGACAAAAGAATTTGTTGCACTATAGGAACCACGATTAGCCAGCACTACCACAGGCTTTTGCCAGCGCAAATGATATTTGTTTGTCTCTATATAACGCTTCTCCGGAGTGGAAAATTCAGAATGGGATGGGCCCGTTTTATGCATTATATATCCCGTAAAGACATCCTGGTTTGTAAAACGCGATGCCAGTGCTCTTGCATTCTCCACACTACCGCCACCATTATCGCGCACATCAATTATCAATCCGTTACATACTGAAAGCATACTGATAATAGCATCAAGCGATGATTCACCTATGGTATTGCTAAAATCGCCCACATACAGGTATCCTATATTATCACTAAGTATCTTGTAATAGATTCCTCCCGCAATTTTATAATCAGTTCCAAGATAGTTCTCTACAAGTTTCATATCGAAATTTGCCGGATAATCCTCTTTCCATGACCAATATCGGCCTACATCTGCAGAATAGTAGAGATTTACATGACCATCACGCAGTTCAGACAACATATCTGTAAGAATCTCAAAAAGCCCAATGTTATTTACATCTGATGTCAATCTGGAAGAGTACTTTTTGCGTACTCTATCCCAGTCTAGCCCATATTCTGCCTTTTTGTAATCAAAGAAGCAGTAGCGTTCATCCATGATTGTCCACAATGCATCAAAGTTTCCTTTGGGGGTATTTTCAAATTCATTCTTTGGAACACATGAAATCATTAAAGAGATAAAAAGTATAAGTATTCCTGTGTTTAACTTCTTATTTTCCATAATGTATCTGTTTGAATGTTTTTACTACACCAATCATCAGGCCATTGTTACTCATGGCGCTTCTGTTATCACTATAATGATAGAATGAATAGTTATAATTATAGCTGAATCTCAAAATTGTTGTTTTTACCGGGAACTCCAGATAGATATTATTATAGATAGTCGGCATTACCAAAGGCCATGCGCAACGTATGGAACCGGAATATCCGTCATATTCATACATCTCATAATAGAGCTGGCCATATTCCGGAGCAAATGTTAATCCCAGCAATGGTACAGAACTCTTCACACCCAAAGCCATGGGATAATTTCCTACCCTGAAACGCCAGATTCCTGCTACATGAGGAGCAATCATAGCATAAAATTTAAGTTGTGCCGGGTTATTCGAGTTAAGAGGATTGTATATCACTCCCAGACGTGTAACTGCCTCCGGTCCTGTATATATGGTAAGGTTGTTATTTTCAAACAACTTGTAATCCAGTTTCAGAGAGGCATCGAATGTAAGATCGTATGAATAGGAATAACCGGCTTGGTCTATCACCCTGGAGAGGGTTAACAGTGATTCTGTTTCTGAATATTCAAATATTTTTGCATCAGGCCTGTTATGGATGTTTTCAGCGGAAATGGTTAAATTGGCTCCTGAATATCTGTTTGCTGAGAGATAGGAATCATATAACGCTGTATAACCTGCACCCACAGAATAGGCTGATGTAAATGCACCATCATTCGGCAACTGCCCTACTCCAACTGTCTGTGCAGTCAGTGCAGGTACTGATAACAACATAATCAGTATGGTTGTACTGAACCTTTTAATCAAAGAGCTCAAGCTGTTCATTATCTTCTGTTCTGGCTGTATCATTGACAACATCTTCAACAACCTGATCTTCTGCATCCGATGGCGCAGTTTCCGGAATCTCAGGCATTCTTAGCGGTTCCAGTTCCTCTACTGATGCAATCTTAAAGGTAGAAACCCTGCGTCCGCGTGCCTTATAGCTCTTTACAGCTATAAACTCTTCAGCATCCATATCCAGTGGTTCGCGGAAGCTGTCAGCACCTCCAAACTTAACCTGTATATGAGGGTAAACGGTATCAGTCAGCAGCGCCAGCTTACTGTTTTTATCTTCACCAAGCAGATTCTTACGCTTTGCTGTTACCTCCATATTGAAACGCTTCATGTACAACATGCCCTTCTGGGAACCGTCATAAAGCAGTGCTGTCCACACCTTACCTGCATCAAATTTTTCCAGTCTGAGTATGTTCTGATCAAAATGACAATTCTGATCTACTTCCGTTGTATAGAATTCGCCATTATCCAGAACAACCAGCAAAAGATCGTCCTTATCGAATTCACCCAGATATTCACCATGGCCCTCAAAATCCAGACGCAGAATATCTCTGTCAAACCAGACTTTTCTTCCGCCAAGTGTTGAGCCTCCATGCGATTTCAACGAAACTTTCTGAATTTCATTTCTGGTAAGCAGGTTACCCATAGACTGACGTCCCTTGATCATCAGTTCACTGAAATCCTTATCAAAGATAGGTTTCTTCAGCTTTGGATTAGGCTTTAATGCTATCTTGATAATTTCTGCTTCGCCATTGTGGTTGGCAGAAAAATACATCACTCTGGAATTTGGTTTGCCCTGTGTAAGGTCATACTCCTTATCGCGTGTCAGACCTGTAGCGGCAAAACGTTTCATATAGTAAGCGCCATTCTTTCCATCACGATAAACCACATTGTATATGGTACGTTTGTCGTTCTTCTTGAATACATCCAGATATATCACTCCAGGACCGACAAACAGTTTTTCTGCAACCTTTACTATCTTATAGCGACCATCCTTGTAGAAGATTATGATATCATCCATATCACTACAGTTGGTCACATATTCATCTTTCTTCAATCCGGTACCGATAAATCCATCTGCTTTGTTGATATAAAGTTTCTGGTTTGCCTCTACAACTTTATTGGCAATAATGGTATCGAATGTCTTTATTTCTGTCTTTCTTGGATATGCATCGCCATACTTGTCCTTCAGTTTCCTGAACCAGTTGATGGTAACCTTTACCATATTGGAGAGCTCTTTCTCAATTCTGGCAATTTCGTCCTTCATGCGAGCCATTGCTTCATCGGCCTTCTCCTTATTATACTTTGTGATACGTTTCATCTTGATTTCCATCAAGCGCATAATATCATCTTTTGTAACCTCACGAATAAACTGAGGATAGTAAGGAGTTAAACGGAAATCAATGTGTTCGCAGATTTCATCATCATTTTCTGCCTGTTCAAATTCCTGATCCTTGTATATGCGTTCCTGAATAAATATCTGTTCCAGTGATGCAAAATGAAGTTGTTCCAGAATCTCGGCACGTTCTATTTCCAGTTCGCGTTTCAGCAGATTCAGAGTATTATCTACTGATTTCCTGAGAACATCACTTACAGTAAGGAAATATGGGCGATGATCATCAATAACGCAGCAGTTGGGGAACAGGCGAACCTCACAATCCGTAAATGCGTACAATGCATCTATGGTTTTGTCCGATGATACACCGGGAGCAAGTGTAATTCTTATTTCTACCTTATCGGCTGTAAGGTTATCCATCTTGCGTATCTTGATTTTTCCCTTCTCTTCGGCCTTCTCTATTGATTCACAGAGTGTCATTACATTTTCGCCAAAAGGAATCTCTGAAATCACAAGAGTCTTGTTATCAGCCTCTTTGGAGATCTTAGCCCTGATACGAACCATTCCACCGCGTTCACCATCGTTGTATTTTGATACATCAATGGTACCACCTGTCTGGAAATCAGGATAGAGAGCGAACTCTTCCCCTTTCAGATAGGCGATGGCGGCATCACATATTTCGTTAAAGTTATGTGGTAAAATTTTACTTGACAGACCTACTGCAATACCTTCAACACCCTGAGCCAGCAACAACGGAAACTTAACCGGAAGGTTTACCGGTTCTTTGTTTCTGCCATCGTATGATGCCTTCCACTCTGTTGTTTTAGGATTAAACAGGGTTTCCAGCGCAAATTTTGAGAGACGGGCCTCTATGTAACGGGGAGCTGCCGCACTATGGCCTGTAAGGATATTACCCCAGTTTCCCTGGCATTCTATAAGCAGATCCTTCTGTCCCAGCTGTACAAGTGCATCACCTATTGAAGCATCGCCATGGGGGTGGAACTGCATGGTGTGTCCCACAATATTCGCAACCTTGTTGAAACGTCCGTCATCCAGTCGTTTCATTGAGTGAAGTATTCTACGCTGTACAGGTTTCAGACCATCTATAAAATGAGGGACAGCACGTTCCAGAATTACGTATGAAGCATATTCCAAAAACCAGGCCTGATACATTCCGGAAAGATGATGACGTATCAAACCATCATCGTCAACTACGGGAGAATATATTTTACTATTATCTTCACTCATTACATTTTGCTTTAAACGATGCGAATTTACAACTTTTAAGCCGAATTTGCCACCGTTAGTTTCATTATTTTATTATAAAGATGTACCTTTGCACAAATTTTCACAATAAGAGATATGGCACAAGAAGATGTTTTCAAGAAGATAGTTGCTCATTGCAAAGAGTATGGTTTTGTATTTCCATCAAGTGATATATATGATGGATTAGGTGCAGTTTATGACTACGGTCAGTTAGGTGTTGAGATGAAGAACAACATCAAGACCTATTGGTGGCAGAGTATGATTCTGCTGCATGACAATATTGTAGGTATAGATTCTGCAATCTTTATGCACCCTACTATCTGGAAAGCATCCGGACACGTTGATGCGTTCAATGATCCTCTGATTGACAACCGCGATTCAAAGAAGCGTTATCGCGCTGACGTTCTCATTGAGGACCAGATGGCAAAATACGATGAAAAGATTGCCAAGGAGGTTGCAAAAGCAGCTAAACGTTTTGGCGAATCTTTCAATGAAGAGCAGTTCCGTTCAACCAGCCCACGTGTTGCAGAAATAGCTGCAAAGAAAGAGGCCCTGCATGAACGTTTCAAGGCTGCCATGAATGATGGTAACCTGGCTGAACTCAAACAGATTATTCTTGACGAAGAGATAGTATGTCCTATCAGCGGTACACGCAACTGGACAGATGTTCGTCAGTTCAACCTGATGTTCTCTACAGAGATGGGTTCTACAGCTGACAGCAACATGAAGATATATCTGCGTCCGGAAACTGCACAGGGTATCTTTGTAAACTACCTGAACGTACAGAAAACAGGTCGTATGAAGATTCCTTTCGGTATTGCTCAGATTGGTAAGGCATTCCGTAACGAAATTGTAGCTCGCCAGTTCATCTTCAGAATGAGAGAGTTTGAACAGATGGAGATGCAGTTCTTTATCAAACCGGGCACAGAACTTGACTGGTTCGCAAAATGGAAGGAGACACGTATGAAGTGGCATCAGGCTTTAGGCTTCGGTGCAGACCACTACCGTTTCCACGACCATGACAAGCTGGCTCACTACGCAAATGCCGCTACCGACATTGAGTTCCTGATGCCATTCGGTTTCAAGGAAGTAGAGGGTATCCACAGCCGTACAAACTTTGACCTTTCACAGCACGAAAAGTACTGCGGAAAGAACATCAAGTACTTTGATCCTGAAAGCGGTGAAAGCTACACTCCGTATGTAATTGAGACATCTATCGGTGTAGATAGAATGTTCCTGAGCATAATGTCTGCAGCTTTCGAAGAACAGGCACTGGAAAATGGCGAAACACGTACAGTACTGCACTTGCCTGCTTCACTGGCACCTGTTAAGCTGGCTATCCTGCCATTGGTTAAGAAAGATGGTCTGCCAGAACTGGCACACAGCATACAGAACGATCTGAAGTTCCACTTCAACTGTCAGTATGACGAAAAGGATTCAATCGGTAAGCGTTATCGCCGTCAGGATGCTATTGGTACTCCATACTGCGTAACTATAGACCACCAGTCACTTGAAGATGGCACAGTAACATTGCGTGACCGTGATTCTATGCAGCAGGAGCGTGTTAAGATAAGCGATCTGAACAGCATTCTTGCAGATAAGGTTTCAATAACCAGCGTACTGAAAACTCTTTAATATTAACAAGTGATAAGATGAAGAGATTTCTGACCATATTGACATCTGTCATAGCACTTGCTTTTGTTTTCACTTCCTGCGAAGAGACAGAAGAATTCAACGAATTTTCCAACTGGAAAGAGCGTAACGACAAATTCATAGATTCTATTGCAAATGTTGTTGCCAACTATTCGGCTGAACCTATTGCACCATACGATGCAGAAGAAGGCGATATGTTCAGGATACTCTCATTCAAACTTGACCCAAATAAAGAGTGGGGTAAAAACAGGTACGTATATTGTAAAGTGATAAAGAGAGGTGAAGGTACAGAAATACCCTATTTTACCGATAGTATCAGAATGAATTACAGAGCAAGACTCATTCCATCAGAAAACTATCCTATGGGGTATATAGCAGACCAGTCATTCAAGACACCGGAAATGAATCCGGAAATAAACTCCCCTGTTGCATTCTGGATTCCTAATCTGATTGACGGAATGGCTTCAGCCTTGCAACAGATGAGAGTTGGAGATATCTGGCGTATGTACATACCATACACCATTGGCTATGGCACACAAAAAGCATCTACAATACCAGCATATTCAACATTGGTTTACGATGTTAACCTTACAGAAATAGCCAGAGCGGGAACTTCACTTTCACCAAGATAAACAAGAGATAGAACTTTAAAATATTAATTATAAAAAATGGCAAAAATCAAAGGTGCAATCGCAGTTGATTCAGAACGTTGTAAGGGCTGCGAACTTTGCGTTTCAACTTGTTTGCAACAGGTAATTGGTATGTCAGAATCTGTAAACAGCAAAGGTTACCATTATGCATATATGGCTAATCCGGAAGCATGTACAGGATGTACCAATTGCGGAATTATCTGTCCGGACGGAGTTATATCCGTTTACAGGGTAAAAATTGAGGAATAACTATGGAAAAAGAGTTTAAATTGATGAAGGGTAATGAAGCAATTGCCGAGGCAGCAATACGCGCCGGAGCAGATGCTTTCTACGGTTACCCTATTACTCCACAAACAGAGGTTATGGAGTATCTGATGGAAGTTGATGCAGAAAAGAGAACTGGTATGGTGGTACTTCAGGCAGAAAGTGAAGTATCTGCTATCAACATGGTTTATGGTGCAGCAGCAACAGGACACCGCGTTTTGACATCATCATCCAGCCCGGGAATCAGCTTAATGAGTGAAGCTATATCATATCTGGCAGGTGCAGAACTACCTTGCCTGCTTATCAATGTATCACGTGGCGGTCCTGGTTTGGGAACTATCCAGCCAAGTCAGGCTGACTACTTCCAGACTGTAAAAGGTGGCGGTCATGGTGACTACAAACTGCTGACATTGGCTCCATCTTCTGTACAGGAGATGGCAGATTTCATTGCTGAAGGTTTTGATCTGGCATTCAAATATCGCAATCCTGTTATGATCCTTTCTGACGGTGCATTAGGACAGATGATGGAAAAGATCATCCTTCCTGAACAACGCCCAAGAATGTCTGAATATCCTGATTGGGCTACCAATGGTACTCCTGAAGGTAAAGAGCGCAGATTTGTAACATCACTCAATCTGTTGCCACAGCAGCACGAAATGGTAAATATCCGTCTTCAGGAGAAGTATCGTGCAATGGAAGCAGAAGAGGTTCGTTATGAAATGATAGAGTGCGAAGATGCAGAATACATAATTGTAGCATTCGGTATTATTGCACGTATCGCTCAGAAGAGCATAGAACTTGCAAGAGCCAAAGGCCATAAGATTGGTCTGTTCCGCCCTATCTCACTATATCCTTTCCCAATGAAGGAGATTACTACTTTGGCAGAAAACAGCCGCGTTAAAGGATTTATGTCTGTTGAATTGAATGCTGGTCAGATGGTAGAAGATATCAGACTGGCTGTTGAAGGACGTAAACCTGTAGGTTTCTTTGGCCGTTTAGGTGGTATGGTTCCTACACCGGAAGAGATAGAAAATGCACTTTATAAAGAGTTCAACCTTTAATTAAGAGAGTAATGGAAGCTAAAGATATAATCAAACCTGAAAACCTTGTATATCAGAAGAGCCGTTTGATGTCAGATGCCACATTCAACTTCTGCCCTGGTTGCGGACATGGTGTTGTTGTTCGTACCATAGCCGAAGTGATAGAAGAGATGGGCATTGAACACGATGTAATAGGTATCTCTCCTGTAGGTTGTTCAGTATTCCTGTATGACTTCTACAAATTCGATGTTGTAGAGGCAGCACACGGACGTGCCTGCGCTGTTGCCACAGGTATCAAGCGTGTAATTCCTGAAAAGTATGTATTCACCTACCAGGGCGATGGCGATCTGGCAGCAATCGGTACAGCCGAAACAATGCATGCCTGCAACCGTGGTGAAAACATTGTTATTGTATTTATCAACAACGGTATTTACGGTATGACAGGTGGTCAGATGGCTCCTACTACACTGGAAGGCATGAAAACCACAACCTGCCCACGCGGACGTGACGTAAAAACAATGGGTTATCCATTGAACATCACTCCACTGTTGGCACAGCTTGATGGCGTTCACTACGTTACACGTCAGGCAGTTCATACTCCTGCTAACGTAAGAAAGCTGAAGAAGGCACTTCGCCAGGCTTTTGAAAACCAGCGTGACAAAAAGGGTACATCTATAGTAGAGGTTGTTTCCAACTGTAACTCTGGCTGGGGTTTATCACCTAAAGCAGCTAACGACTGGATGGTTGAGAACATGTTCAAGAAGTATCCACTGGGCGATATGAAGGTTGATGGAAAAGTAGTTATGGATATGAACCTCCCAAGATAATAGAGTAAGATTATGACAGAAGAGATAATAATTGCCGGTTTTGGAGGACAAGGTGTCCTCTCAATGGGAAAGATCATAGCATATTCAGGTCTTACACAGGGTCTGGAAGTATCATGGATGCCATCATACGGTCCGGAAATTCGTGGAGGTACTGCAAATGTAACAGTAATTCTTAGCGACAAACGTATCAGTTCACCTATCCTGCAGCAGTTCAGCACAGCTATAATTCTGAACCAGCAGTCTATGGATAAGTTTGAATCTATGGTTAAACCTGGTGGAATACTTATTTACACACCAAGTACCATAACCCGCAAACCTACCAGAACAGATATCACTCTCTATCCTATCAAGGCTATAGAAGAGGCTGCCAAGATAAACGCAACCAAAGTTGCAAATATGTTCCTGCTTGGAGCGTTTATGAAGATTCGCCCGATACTGCAGATAGACCATGTTTTAGAGGGAATCAAACATTCCGTTTCTGAACGTAACTGGAAATATCTTCCACTAAACGAAAAAGCTATCCGTTTGGGTATGGATCTAGTAGATTGATCTGATAAACAAAAAATAAAAAGATGCAGGCTGCCCAAACGGGCACCCGTTATTTTATTTTAACTAATTGATTATCAGTGTTAGTTTTTACGAAAATTGCGAAATCCTACATAGAAGACTACATAGAGGTCGTAATCAAGCCCAAAAACTACGAATGCAAAGGTAAATAAAACTTTTGAAAGTAAAGCACTGAAATCAAGCATCTTCCAAAGATGCATTGTGAATAAACTAAGGTGGCGTATGAGTGAACTACAAAGTTCCCTACATACGCCACTTTTGTATATTATTGGTTCTAATTAGTTTAGATTATTTGCATCTGATTGAGGGTGTATAGGAGTCACCTATATATTATTTATATTTAGTGGAGATCGGTTTTATGAGGATATCAATATGTTGGTTATTCAATATATGTTCCATTGCTTTATAGATTGCCATCTTCTCAATCCCGGCGATTTTGAGCGCCTCCATTTTAATCGAGTTCTCCAACAACAATAGATAGTCTTGCTCACGAATCTCTACAACTCGTGTTGAATGCGTCTTCAACTTTGCCATACCTATTTATATATTTAGAGATTACTTATTTCCGAAGTCCGCAGGTGTCTCTCCCCACTCACGATTATCCCAATGGAGTACCTGAATATCGTCTATTTTAGCCGCCATAACTTTGAGGAATATTTCGGCTAATTGCAGCTGCTCACAGCGTCGGGATGACGCAGTTTGCTTATTACGATACCAAGTGATTGCGGTAATGCTATCTGAGTAGATAATACGAGGTGCTTCGGGGTGTCTGAGGATATATTTGACAGCCTCTATGATGGCGAGAAACTCTCCGATATTATTCGTTTTGTTGCCTATCGAATGGTTGAAGAGTTCCAATCCAGAAGAGAGGTCAACCGCTCTGTAGCGTGTCAACCTCTCCTTCGTGGAATGTGCGCCGTCAGTGGCTATTCCTACTATTGGGCGCATCATTTGTGACCACCTCCTATGTAACGCTTGCCGGTGTAGATATATCCGTCCTGCTCGAATCGGCGTATCAACTCCTGAGCCTGCTTAATGAAGTCGGCTATCACCTCCTCGTGGTTCTCGATGTCCTTGCGTTCTTTGAGGACAGGGAGCACTCCATCGAGTGTTCGGCTCATTGCACTTTTGCCGTCCTTCGGGTCGAGATAGATGGTCTTGTTGCCGAATGACACTGTAACCTTGTACAGCGTTTTGGGAACGATTATGGTCTCTACTGTCGCAGGAAACTGTACGGGTGTGGCGGCAACTACCACATATCCCTTAGCCTTGTGCATAGGCTTCAATTCAACCGAATAGAGAACATTTGGCTCGATTGTGCCTTTCAGATCCTCTGCCAGGACACATATCTGTTTGCCATATCTTGAGTCTTCCCTGACTCCTTTCAATTGACGAGTTTTTGAATGTCGGGAAACAAAGCCAATAAGCTCTCCCGTTCTTTCCGATTTCGCAAACTTAATCTGCGACTTCTCCGATGTCATTTTACTTGTCTACCATATTCAATCTATTTCAATCAATTTACAAACTTGGTTACTCGATCACGCTAAATGGAGTACAAATATACATTTATTTTGCTTGTCCACCAAGTGTTTTAATCGTTAATTTTCAGCGTGTTACGGTGGATTGTGAATAGAGAAAATGTGTCATCAGAATAGTCGTTCATCTTCCGTGAAATGGCTAAAACGCTCGTCATTATCAGAGACTTGCAACAAGTGCCGACACTTCCA
>JAGCKJ010000009.1 GCA_017647575.1 Bacteroidaceae bacterium
AGATATTGTATATTTTTCCGCAAGAAGCGAACGGAACTTTAATGAGACATTCGTCATTTTATCAATGGAATCTACCTTCTTCACATAGAGCCAGTCAGCTATCTGTTTAGCTGTAAACATAGGCATACCCAACTGCAGTACAACATCCTGCAATTCCGGCAAAGTAAGACCCACCAAATTAATTTTGTTATTCTCCATTTTATCCAATACTGATAATGTTTGCGAAGATACTAAAAAAAATTGACTATCTTCGCAACTATTATGGTACAGTTTATCAATATTCCACTTTACGGCACTTCCACTGCCGAATTACGCAATATTTTCAAGAATAATTGTGACGATTTCCTATTTCTGAACATTGGCGAAAAGCAGATTAGTTTGGAAGACGATGCTCAGAAAAAGTTTATAAACAGAGCTATAGAGAGCGGTGCAGCCATAGTCTATTCTGACCACTACAAAGAGGCAGAAGGAAAGGTCATTCCAAACCCTGTCATTGACATTCAGACAGGCAGCGTCAGAGACGATTTTGATTTCGGTTCCATAGTATGCATATCACAACAGGCAATAAAAGATTATCTTTCAACCTACCAGAAGGAGTACCTTATAGGAGGATTCTACCAGTTCAGGCTTTTTGCACAGCGCAACTTCCCTATTGTACGCATTGCCGAAATGTTATACACAGTAAAAGAAACGGACAATCGAACATCAGGACAGAAACAGTTTGATTATGTAAATCCAAGAAACAGAGACAGCCAGATAGAGATGGAACAGATCTGTACTGAGCATCTGAAGGCTATTGGAGCATTCCTGACACCTGACAGTTTTAAAAAGGTTGATTTCAGTAATAGTTATAATATTGAAGCATCTGTTATTATTCCTGTCAAGAACAGGGAAAGAACCATTGCAGATGCCATAAACTCCGTATTGGAACAACAAACCAGTTTCCCATTCAATCTGATTATAGTTGACAACCACTCCACAGACAACACCACTGAAATAATAGACTCCTTTTCAAACGACGGCAGGGTTATACATATTATACCAGAGCAGGAGAATCTGGGCATTGGAGGTTGCTGGGATTTAGCTGTTCGCCATCCGGAGTGCGGTAAATTTGCCATACAACTGGACAGCGACGATATCTATAGCGGCCCAGACACTATACAGAAGATTGTAGAGAAATTCCATACAGAGCAGTGCGCCATGGTTATAGGCAGTTACAGAATCTGCAATTTTGCGCTGGAAACACTGCCACCAGGCATTATTGACCACAGAGAATGGACAGACGAAAACGGTCCGAACAATGCGCTTAGAATAAATGGTCTGGGTGCCCCGCGTGCATTCTACACACCTGTTATTCGGGAGATTGGCTTTCCTAATGTCAGTTATGGCGAAGATTATGCCGTAGGAATAGCCATTTCAAGAAGATACAAGATTGGACGTATCTACGATGAATTATATCTGTGCCGCCGTTGGGAAGGTAACAGCGATTCATCACTCAGTCAGGAAAAAATAAACGCCAACAACCTGTATAAAGACAGTTTAAGAACTGCTGAAATAGAAAAAAGAATAGGATATGAAACAGACAATTGCCAATCTTGATAAATGTCTTGAAAGCCAGCTTGCTGCTTGGCCAAAGGCCGAACAGGCATTCAAAAATTTAAGCACGGTAAAAACCCGCACCATATCTTCTTCCGGATTGAAATTGCAGTTCAATCCAAGCAGAATTGTATCAACTGCTGCCAATATCAGCAGGGAGGGAATAGAGAAGAGAGCCTGTTTCCTATGCAGGGATACAAGACCTGCAGAACAGCAGGTATTTCCATTGGAAGATGGCTATGAACTTCTGGTAAACCCATACCCTATTCTGAAAGAGCATTTCACCGTAGTAAGTACAAAACATCAGCCACAATCCATCAGAGAGAGCATTAACATCTTCCTTAAGATTGCATCTAATCTGGAACCCGGATATGTAGTATTCTACAACGGACCACGCAGCGGAGCTTCGGCACCGGACCACCTGCACCTGCAAATAGGCAGCAACGATGGTATTCCGCTGATAGACAAGATTTGCAACAATCAATGGAACAGCAACAGTAATATAAGTACCATATCCCCCTTTGGTTTTCCGGTAAAAGTGATAAAAGGCGACAACAAAGAGGATATTCTCTCTATTATTGACTCCATTCCGATTATTGACGGAGAATATGAGCCTAGAATGAATATCATAGCCTGCAACCACCAGGGAACAGTTTATACAGCCATCATAAAACGCGGCAAGCATCGTCCAAACTGCTATTATGCAGATGGAGCAGAAAAGAGACTGGTAAGCCCGGGTACTTTAGACATGTGCGGATTGATTATCACTCCGCGCGAAGACGATTTCAACAATCTGACAGAAAGGGAGATACTTGACATCTACAGAGAAGTTACTCCGGTTCAGCCACTTTTGAAGGTAGGAATTATAAATGCTGAACAAATAGACTTCTCACTGAACGGGCTTTTCACTGATGGCAAACAGTGTTATAGCGGAGAACAGAGCGTCACTATTGCAGAAAACAAGATTCTCTGGCAAGGAAACAGGATAGATACACTCTCGTTAAAACCACTACAATCCGACAACACATTTACACTTCACAATGTAACTATAGGGATAGGATTCCATTGGGAACGTAAAGAGGAGCAGCAGTTCTCCGGTGAATTGTCATTTAAAACAGAAAACAATAAAATATGGGCAATAAACGGTATTTCGGTAGAAGAGTATCTTGTAAGTGTAATTTCATCAGAAATGAAGCCATCTGCATCAGCTGAATTTCTGAAGGCCCACGCAGTTATTTCAAGGAGCTGGGTAATCTCACAATGCCGCTCAAGCAGGTATAATCTACCTGAATCCGCCAGTCTCTGTAAACATTCCGAAGGCTCTGATTCTGACAGGATAATAAAATGGTATGATCACGAACAGCACACACTGTTTGATGTTTGTGCTGACGACCATTGCCAGCGTTACCAGGGAAGAAATAGAATTATTAATTCAGCAGCCCGCAGAGCCGTACAAGATACTCATAGTGAAATCATTACATACAATGGATATCTGTGCGACGCACGCTTCAGCAAGTGTTGCGGAGGAGTAACTGAAGAGTTTGAAAGTTGCTGGCAAGAGGAGAGACATCCCTACCTTGCTGTGTTGCGTGACAACCGCAACAACAACGAAATACCTGATTTGCGTAACGAAGAAAATGCTAAAGAGTGGATTCTTGATACTCCAAAATCGTTTTGCGGAAGCGCCGACAAAAATACATTGCAGAAATCGCTCAACGGATACGATCTTGAAACGCCCGATTTTTACAGATGGCAGGTTGAATATACTGTTTCAGAACTAACAGAACTATTCCAAAGAAAATCAGGATTGGACATAGGTACCATAACAGACCTGAAGCCACTGAAACGAGGAGGATCCGGCAGAATAATAGAACTTGAAGTAACAGGAAGCAGGAGAAGCATTGTTATTGGCAAGGAGCTGGAGATAAGAAGAGTATTATCAGAAAGCCACCTGTACAGCAGTGCATTTGTAGTCAGCAAAGAGTATGACAGCCAGGGGAATATCAGTAAAATAGTACTCAATGGTGCAGGCTGGGGACACGGCGTAGGATTGTGTCAGATAGGAGCTGCCACAATGGGAGATTTGGGATACAGTTACAAAGATATTTTGCAGCACTATTATCCGGGAACAGAACTGAAAAGATGCTATTGATAGAACTGCGCAACAATATCAGCAGCCTTGGATAGCATCTCCGGTTTTCCGGCATCAACCCAACCGGAAGGATTGAGATCTTCTACTGCACTTATCTTTAATCTATTGGCATAATCGATATAGAAACCGGTTATGCCAAATTTATCTTCTGCCACTTCATCTAGATATCTCCTTACAGACTGTGACACAACATGAATACCCTGGAAAGCATACGGCTTACACTGTGTATAATCAAAATCGGCAAATGCTGAACGCGTTTTTCCATCGGCAGAATTACGCCAGCCTGTCAGATTTCGGTGACCATCAAAATATAGTTTTCGTGCTGTATCCCTGTCAGCAACCACCATTGTAACATCAGACTTATCTGACAGATGGCTGTTATAGAGTTCTTTCAAATTGACAGAAGAGAAGATATCAACATTATGCACCAGCACAGGATTATCATTGTCAAACAGTTGCAAGGCCTTTCTCAATCCGCCACCTGTATCCAGCAAAAAATCTGTTTCGTCAGATATGCGAATATCCATTCCGAATGCTCCGTTCCTGTCTATGAAATCCACAATCTTATCTGCAAAATGATGTACATTCACAACTACTGTATTCACACCTGCTCTTTTCAGATGCAACAACTGATGTTCAAGCATTGGTTTTCCCGCAACATGAACAAGCGCCTTGGGGGTATCACCTGTATATGCGCCTAAACGAGTACCTAAACCGGCTGCAAAAATCAGTGCATTCATAATATTTCAGTATATCCCAGTTCTCTATGAATCAATTCAACACGCACCTTATCGCCAAAAATTCCATGCAGATATTCCGCGGTATGCTGAGCAGAATAGACCGATCTGTGACGGCCTCCCGTACAGCCGAATGAGATCATCAGATTTGTAAAACCACGTTTCAGATACTTCTCCACTGCAGGTTCAACTATTCCATATACATTTTGCAGGAATTTCTGAATTTCACCCCGCTCTTCAAGGAAATCAATTACAGGTTTATCCACACCATACAGCTGCTTGTATTCATCATACAAACCGGGATTATGCATATAGCGACAGTCAAACACAAAACCACCGCCATTGCCGGATTCATCCTGCGGGATTCCCTTCCTGTATGAAAAACTCTGCACCTTTACCGTAAGTTTATCATTGGGTGATTCAGTTTCAGCAAAACGTGGAAGATCCACCAGCTGCTGCAACAACTTTTTCAGGTATGGATACTCCACCATCGGATTCTGCAGCAATTTACGCAGATTGACCATCGCTGCCGGAATACTTTGAATAAACTGTGCCTTATGCTCAAAATATCCACGGAATCCATAAGCGCCAAGCACCTGAAGTGTTCTGAAAAGTACAAAATGGGAAAGTCTCTTCAGGAATCTCTCCCTGTCTGTAACTCTGTATTTCTGCACAGCCTGAAGATACACATCAACCAGATGATTACGCAATTCGTCAGGATACGATGCTCTTGCCTGCCATAGGAATGAAGCCACATCGTATTCCACAGGGCCTTTCCTGCCACCCTGATAATCTATAAACCAGGGAGCGCCATCTTTTATCATTACGTTGCGTGACTGAAAATCCCTGTACATGAACGTATTACCAAAATCCTCAGAATTTTCCAGCAATATAGCTGTAAGGGAATCAAAATCGTCCTCCAGTTCCGATTCATTAAACTCTATACCGACAGCCTTAAAGAAACAGTATTTAAAATAGTTCAGATCCCATTTTATCATTCTTAAATCGAACGATTCCGACGGATAGCATCTGGAAAAATCCAGACCGTCCGCACCCTTAAACTGTAAGTCGGGCAGTGTTCTCATCACTGTTTCAAGAATCCCGACTGAATCTTCGGAATAGGAAGCACTCTTTCTGTCGGCAGACAACAAATCATACAGAGATATATCTCCCAGATCTTCTATAATGTAACACAGACCATCTTCAGATACTGCCAGAAGTTCCGGCACAGCAAGATTCTGTTTCCTAAAGTGTTTGCTAATCTCAAAATAGGCCATATTCTCCTGTTCGGAGGTTCCTTCAACTCCCACCAAAGTGAGTCCTGACTCTGCAAAAAGCCTGTAATACACCCTATTTGAACCGGCCGGAGTAAGCTGAACAGACTTTACAGCCGCAGCTCCGGTTACCTTAAAAAACAAATCCTTGATTCTGCTATTCATCTTATTTATGTTTGGGATTTCAAAAATAGTGATTTTTATGCAGTGATATACAATTGAATTAACTAAATTTGCAGAATATGGACAACAAACGATCACCCTGGAGCTGGATACCTACCCTTTATTTTGCAGAAGGGTTCCCATACGTGCTGATAGTTACAGTCTCTGTAATTATGTTCAAAAAATTAGGAGTAAGCAACAGCGATGTAACACTATACACCGGCTGGTTATATCTACCCTGGGTAATCAAACCACTCTGGAGTCCATTTGTAGATCTTCTGAAGACCAAGCGCTGGTGGGTTCTGATAACACAAGCCACATTAGGCGCCGGACTGGCAGGAATAGCATTTACAATCCCCACCAACAACTTTTTACAATGGACATTGGCAATCTTCTGGTTGCTGGCCTTCAGTTCCGCCACTCACGACATAGCTGCAGACGGCGTGTATATGCTTGGACTAAGCGAAGGCGATCAGTCGCTGTTTGTCGGTATAAGAAACACCTTCTACAGAATAGCCAGTATTGCGGGTCAGGGAGGTTTGCTTATGGTGGCTGGTATTCTGGAAAAGAGCACCGGAACAGTACGTACGGCATGGAGTCTTACATTTCTGATAGCAGCAGCCGTAATGATTCTGCTGGCTGTGTATCACACAAAAAAGTTACCAAAACCATCCACTGACATACAGAGCAATGTATCTGCCGGTTCTCTGCTTAAAGGCTTCATCACAACATTCAGAACATATTTCAGCAAACCAGGTATAATAACAGCTGTGCTTTTTATACTCCTGTACAGATTCCCGGAAGCCCAGCTCACCAAAATCTGTCCTCTGTTCCTTATAGATCCCGTCAGCGAGGGCGGTTTAGGTTTATCAACTGAACAGATTGGATTTGCCCAGGGCACACTAGGAGTTATAGGACTGCTTTTGGGAGGCATATTAGGAGGTACAGCCATATCTGCAAAAGGGTTGAAAAAATGTCTCTGGCCTATGGTTCTGGCCATTTCAGTACCAGACCTTGTTTATGTATATCTCAGTTACTTTCCAACAGGCAATATGTTTATGGTAAGTAGCTGCATATTTATTGAGCAGTTAGGCTACGGTTTCGGTTATACAGCCTACACATTATTCCTGATCTATTTTGCGAAAGGTGAGCAACAGACATCACACTACGCCATCAGCACAGGAATAATGGCCCTTGGCATGATGCTACCGGGTATGATTTCGGGCGCATTACAGGAATATATGGGATACAAATTCTTCTTTATATGGATTATACTATGTTGTAGTGTTACATTCATAGTATCTGCACTAATAAAGTTTGAACCCGATTTTGGTAAAAGAGTAAAGAATAGCTAAACAAATATGATACTGATAGCAGATAGTGGATCCACAAAAACCGATTGGTGTGTATATAATGGTACAAAAGATTACACCATTATCAACACTCAGGGAATAAACCCATACCACCAAAGCGTAGAAAACATTCAGGAGATTATTAGCGTTGAATTCATGCCACGCATAGCAGAGATAAATCCGGAATCCGTATCACATATCTACTTTTACGGAGCAGGCTGTGCTACAGAAGTCAAATGCAGTATAATAAGAGATATTCTGGCTGAACATTTTACTAAAGCACAAATAAGCATTGCCAGTGATCTGCTGGGAGCTGCACGCGCATTATGCAGCAACCATGAAGGCATTGCATGTGTAATAGGAACAGGTTCCAATTCCTGCCTGTATGATGGCAAAAACATTGTTGACAACATCCCATCATTAGGTTACATACTTGGCGATGAAGGCAGTAGCGTTGCTCTGGGACGCCGCCTATTAAGCGACTGTTTCAAAAGACAGCTACCTGCGGCAGTATGCGATGAATTTATGGCTGAATACAATCTCACAATGGAATCCATACTTGACAGTATCTACAAAAAGCCTCTTGCCAACAGATATATGGCACAATTCACCCCATTTATTTCAAGGCACAGAGAGGTTCCGCAGGTTCATGATATATTAATAAGTTGTTTTACAGACTTCTTTAAAAGGAATGTGATAGCGTACCACAAACCCTGGCTACCTGTACATTTTGTAGGTTCAGTAGCCACTATATTTTCTGAAGAGCTGAAAGAGACAGCAGAATCACTAGGAATGAAAGCCGGTAAATTCATACAGAACCCCATAGAGGGTATCGTTGCATACCATACTGAGATACTATCAGAATAACGGATTTAACCTATTCCACATAATAATATATAATGTAAAGCAAACAACAGTAATAGACAGAGATGAAGAAGTTACTAACCACTATACTACTTATAACTATAGCAACCATAGCAACAGCTGCAGAAGAGAACACTTCTGACAAGTTGATGCGATTTGCAGGCAATATCCATCAGTTTAACGCTATCTACCCTCAAGAAAAAGTATATCTGCAATTTGACAACACATCATACTACACAGGAGAGACAATCTGGTTCAAGGCCTTTGTAGTAGAGGCTTCAACACTAAACAGAGCTCCCAGTCAGGTTTTGTACGTAGATTTAATTTCACCAGGCGGAGTGCTACTTCAACAGGAAAAGCTAAAGATTGTAGCCGGACAGGCAGATGGATCATTTCCATTGGTAGATGCTGCCACATCACAGGTACGCAGTATGCGTGGCGTAACAAACTACCCAAGCGGCTTCTATGAAATAAGAGCATACACAAACAATATGCTGAACTTTAAAAAGGAGACTGTATTCTCCAGAGTATTTGCTATTTACGAACAACCGGACAAAGAGGGCGAATACTATTCCGAAAAGCCTATCATTAAGCAGATAATAACAAACGTAGAACAATACAGACCTGAAACTGAAAAGTTAGACAGGTTAAACGTATCATTCTATCCCGAAGGCGGTCACCTTATAATTGGCAAGCCCTGCAGAGTAGCTTTCAAAGCGACAGATGCATCCGGCTTTGGTACATCCATATCGGGTAGCATAGACAATACCGATATCACTTTCAACACCATTCATAACGGCATGGGTAGTTTTACGTTTACCCCAACAACAGAAAGGAACAACGTAACTATAACAACCGACAACGGCACGACCAAACGGTTTAACCTTCCACAAGCTGAGGAATCAGGAATTACACTATCTGTAACTGCCGACAGCACCATTAACCTTAGCATAGACAACACAGAACACTTTACAGATCAGACATTAGGTGTAACTCTTACCTGCAGAGGAGAAATAATGGACTTCTTCACTGTAAATACCAACAAAGAAAATATCACTAAAAAGATAAGCAGACAGGGTCTGCCAGAAGGTGTTTGCAGAATAACCATATTTGACAGAGAGGGTAGGATTTATGCCACTCGCTTTATCTACAACCGTAGCAAAGTGAGCGCACCACAAATATCAATCACTCCGGACAAAGCAAAATACAACAGTTTTGACCCTATAAAACTCAATGTTTTACTTTTGGATGGTAATGGAAGACCTTTCAAGGACCGTTTCTGTATTTCAGTAAGAGACCAGCGCGGATTCAGCAACATCTACACAGACGACATCAGAACATCACTTCTGCTATCATCCGATTTAAGAGGACTGGTAGAGAATCCTGAATTCTATTTTGAATCAGATGATAGCCTGCACACTACAGCTCTGGATCTGCTTATGATGGTGCAGGGATGGGAACGATATGACTGGCGCACTATGGCAGGCATTGAACCTTTTGTAGCCAAGCACCGAATAGAGACAGGTCTGACTCTGAACGGATGGGTACTGAACCCTAACGGCAAAAAGCCTATGGGAGATGCAACTGTACTTGCCGCTATTGTACCTGAGAATCGCGACGACTTGGAGAGATACACCTACACAACAGATTCAACCGGATATTTTGGCTTTGATATTGGAGTTGATTTCTACAATACAGCCAAACTGACCATTTACGCAAGAACCGAACGCGAAAGACTGATTGGTACAAGCGCAAGACTACTATTCGAACGTTCAATCACGCCAGAGATAAGAGCGTATCTGCCAGGCGAAACCGAATTCTCCACAACACAAAGAAACAGTGAAATCAAGAAATTCGGACGCGAAAAGATAGACAACGCAGAAGAGGAGAAACATTATCCTACCATTATCAAAGAGAGCGAAGGCTATCTGCTTCCTGACGTAAATATTGAAAGCCAGCGCAAATACATAGACTATTACACATTCAAAGCTTTTGATGTAACCAAAGACGTAGAGATAGAACTTGATAAAGCAGAACACACCACCGATGTATTTGGCTACCTGCTTGAAAAAGGTTACCAGATATATACAGTATCATCAGATTCTGCCGATACCGTATTTGTAGATGGCTACCCTGCTTTTTTCTACGTACACAATGACAAGAAATATCTTTATCAGGGTAAGTATGAGACCCCTTTATATATTGATACAAAAGACCTGAAAGGAGTTCTCGTGTATGACAGAGTTGTGACCCTTGGCGAAGCCTATACACTATCACCTCTGTATCAGGAACATCAGCGCAAAACCCAGTTTCTGGTTCCGGACTATGAATATCTGCAACAGAGAGTACGTTTGGTGGATATCTATGTAAAAGAAGATCACGAACTGAGCAGCAAAAAGGAGATTATAAACATCGACAAGCGAGTTTCTACAGTAACAGGTTATTCAGAGCCATACTCTTTTTACAGCCCTGAATACCCAGATGGTCCTATATTGGGTGATGTAGATTACCGCCGCACTCTATACTGGAATCCTAATGTTATAACAAATGAAAACGGCCAGGCAACTGTAGAACTGTATAACAACTCCATAACTGGCAGTTTCAGTATATCTGCAGCAGGAATTACAGCCGGCGGACAGCCTTACTCTTTTGACGGAGATTTCTGATAAAGATTTCCTACGTAAACATTTGGTTTATTGTATAAAAAGCACTACCTTTGCGCCCGCTAAATGCCATTGCATTTGGCGAGTGATTACAACATATTGTCTAACTTTATCTTAGTTTTATTATTTTAAAATGGAAGAATTAAAGAATGTAGCTCCCTTAGCAGATTTTGATTGGGAAGCTTATGAAAGCGGTAACATTGCTACCGGCAAAACAAAGGAGGAACAGGAAAAGGCTTACGACAGCACTTTGAACAAGGTTGCTGACAACGAAGTTGTAAACGGTACTGTTATCTCTATCAACAAACGTGAGGTTATTGTTAACATTGGTTACAAATCTGACGGCATTATTCCAATCAGCGAGTTCCGTTATAACCCAGAACTGAAAGTTGGTGACGAAGTTGAGGTTTATATCGAGAACACAGAAAACAAAAAGGGACAGTTACTTCTGTCACATAAGAGAGC
>JAGCKJ010000079.1 GCA_017647575.1 Bacteroidaceae bacterium
GCATCGCTTTTGAAAGAAAGAGTTGCGCGATTAGCTCAGTTGGTAGAGCAATTGACTCTTAATCAATGGGTCTAGGGTTCGAGTCCCTAATCGCGTACGAATATAAAATAGAGGTCGATTGACCTCTATTTTTTTTCGTACGCGATATTAAACGGGTTAGATTCAGGCGATGAAAAGATATATAGATACGACATAAGTGAGTACTTATCATCGGACAGATAAATAAAAGAGACTGACCTCAACGGTCAGCCTCTTATGCAATTATACTTCAAATTCGTAAAGTTCCGATGGAGAATTACGTTTAAGTGCTGTAACCTTTACATCTACACCTGGAATAACCCCCACTCCACGCAATTCATATTCAACAGTTTTATATGCAAGTTCCGGATGATTGTTTTCACCACTAAGATGGCACAACCATACATACTTTAAATCTTCAGTAATGTGTTCAGCCAGGAACTTTGCTGTAGTCTTATTTGACAAATGACCTAACGGGCTTGTTATACGCTCTTTCAGGAACTTTGGATAGTGTCCACCCTTCAGCATCTCTTCATCATAATTGGCCTCTAAAATCAGATAGTTCGCCTTTTCTATATACGAAGAGACCTTTTCTGTAATATGTCCTAAGTCCGTAACAAAACAGAACACTGTACCGCCCACTTCTATATGATAGCCCACATTATCTGTTCCATCATGAGGAACTTCAAACGGAGTAATACTAAACCCACAGAAATTAAAGGTCACATCTTTTTCCACATAACGAACAGATGTCACCAGTTTTTCTGTCATACAGTAGTTACGGTTTATACCTTCATGAGTAGCCTTTGTAGCATAGATAGGTATGGAGCACTTCTCTCCAAGATTACCCAATGCTTTAATATGGTCAGCATGGTCATGGGTAACAAATACAGCCATAACCTTTTCAAAAGATAGCCCTACACTTTTCAGGCAACTTTTTATCTGCTTTACCGGAATACCGGCATCAATCAAAATACCATTTTCGTCGGTGCCTATGTAGTAGCAGTTTCCGCTGCTGCCACTCTGTAGGCTCATAAATCTTACCTTCATTATTATATTTATTTATTTTTACTTTCATACCAAAACGTGTTCAGGAATTAGAATGGATAACCTACCGCAAAGTGGAATGCCAAATCGCGTTTCAGGCTAGGGTTAAGAATAGGATATTTCTCTTTACCTGATGCATAATTAGGGTTTATAGCCTTTATACCCGCATCGAGTCTTACCACAAGGAAGTTGAAATCCATACGCAGACCTGCACCATATGAAACTGCAATCTGCTTATAGAACTGATCAAACAGGAATTGACCACCCGGTTGATCTTCATACTCCTTTATGGTCCATATATTACCGGCATCAACAAATAGTGCAGCATTAAGTTTCCAGAAAAGATGGCTTCTGTACTCTATACTTGCTCCTAATTTTATATCACCTGACTGTTTAATATAATCTACCTTCTTTTCATTACCAACGTATGTACCAGGTCCAAGTTCACGAACAGACCATCCGCGAACGCTATTGGCACCACCTGCAAAATATCGCTTTTCAAAAGGAACACTATTAGAATTCAGATATGGTACCGCTAATCCTGATTCTATATGAAACAACAGATTGTTTGACTGATTTATACGCCAATTCAATGTATATGACAAGTCATTCCTTACATACTGTGCAAATGCAATATTCATACATTCATACTGCCCATCCTGATTTTGAGACATTCCAAATGCCTTTGATGCTGCATAAAGCATATTACCTGATGTTTCTATATTAAAACGGAATGAATACTGCAATGGCACCACTGCATTGGTACGGGCATTACTCAGCACAAACTGGTAGCCCAACTTGGTAATAAGAAGGTCTTCGTAGTTGTATCTGAGAATAGAATTCTTACCTGTAATAGGATCTAAATACTCAGTTTTAAATTTAGGCGATACCCAAGGAACCATCAGGTAGTTCCAGTCTGCAAGATCCAGTCTGTGAGACTGACGCCATGTTGGTGCCCACAGATAACTCCATCTTGTTGTAAATAGTATCTTTTCATATTCAGGACGTTTCTGTTTATTAAACTCCACACTGAACTGAGTGGTAGCCTGACTCTTCCTCTGGAAATCTATAGGAACCAGTGGAACAATAAGAGATGGAAAATCCATATTCGCTTCCACACCATACTCCAGATATGAGTCACCTGAATAACCGCTTAAAGCAGTAATGGCTTCGTATGCAATTCTACCTTTCAGACTAAGCTGTTCCGAACCTCTGAACAGATTCCTGTCAATAATAGATACTGACGCGGCTGCACCTAAATCACCATTGGTATTTGTACCTTCCGCCTCAACTGTTAACGAATGCTTTGGACGTTTTACAAAAAAGACTGTTGTAGCAAGTTCATCCTTACCTTCTACAACATCCATAACAATATTTGAGTACTGGTTATATCTTAGTTTTGACAAGGTAGAATAGGTTTTTGTTATAGAGTCTGTATTATACAGCATACCTTTTCTCAGAAAAGAGTGCCCAAGCAATGCTTCATGTTTCAGTTCCGGTTTCTTATTCTTTTCTGAATAGAGAACCCTGTATCCTTCTGATTCATCAACCTTGTAATCATTGTAATTATCTAAAGAATAGTTTGGATTATCAGTCAAAACGTATGTTATATCACCCATCTCATACTGAGTATGTTCCGCTCCATCTATAAACATAGTCAGGTGCACCTTCTTGGATTTGGCAACCGTATCGGCCTGGAATGTTATATAACTCTTGTCAAAACGATAGTATCCCTGTTTCTGCAACAAATCTACAATTCTTATTCGTTCGTTATCAAGTGCAATGACATCAAGATTCATACCTTCTGATATCAACGGAGTTGAATTGCTGTTTTTGAGTATGGAAGCGATGGTAGGATCAGCAATCCTGACATCTATCGATTCTACAACAAAAGGTGTACCCGGTTTCAGCAGATACTCAACATCAATCTTTTTGCCTCTGGATTTTTTGGTCTTATATTCAACATCAGCATTAAGATATCCTGAATTCACCAGCAGATTACGCATATCACGTACCGATTCTACCGTGTATATTGAATCAAATATTACCGGTGCCTCTCCTACTTTACCCTCTTTACCGCCCAGGAGAGAATACATACGCAAAGGAATTCTGAAAACACCAAACACTTTGCTGTTCGGGAACTGTCTGGGGAGTGATTTATATCTAGATAAGTTTTGTATTTTGGCATTTTCCACTTTTACAGAAACATCTGTCAGAAGATATTCATCCTCTGGCACATACTTATAGACTGAGCAGGATACCCAGCCCAGCAACAGTGCAACAAGCAGAAATATGTTATAACAAAATCTTTTCACCTTAGTACTTTTAACTACAGAGTAGTTAGCTATAGCAATATAATAATCTACAAAGTTAAACAAAGTATGGGGGTAAGCCAAATCTTTCAAAAAAAAAGAGTTTACTTTGTAAATCCTTAACATAAATATATGATAAGTAAAAACGACATAAAAAGCATAAAAGCGCTGGCTGTAAAGAAATTACGTCAGGAAAAAGGCCTTTTTGTTGCAGAAGGTCACAAACTGGTTGATGAGTTATTGGAAGTTTTTGACTACACTTTGATTGTTGCAACTGAAAAGTGGAGCAACAGAAACAAAAAAATTTCATCAGCAACCAGAACAGAGATTGTATCTGAAACTGTTTTAAAGCAGACCAGCCTGATGCAAAACCCACAGGATGTACTTGCTGTATTCAAAATTCCGGAATATAACGCTTCTATAAATATTGCTTCCAAAGAACTGGTTCTTGCCCTTGACAACATTCAGGATCCAGGTAATCTTGGAACAATAGTCAGGATAGCGGACTGGTTCGGTATAAAAAACATATTCTGCTCCATTGGTACTGCAGATATATACAACCCCAAAGCGGTTCAGGCTACTATGGGAGCTATTGCAAGAGTAAAGCTACACTATACAGATCTCACAAAGGAATTGGCATCATTAAAAGGCAACATACCAATATATGGCACGCTGTTAAATGGAAAAGACATTTACAAATCAGAACTTACAGAGAATGGCATTATCATCATGGGCAATGAAGGCAACGGTATAAGCAAAGAGGTCTGCTCTCTTGTAACAGACCCCTTGTATATTCCAAGCTATCCTGCCGATGCACCAACCAGCGAATCGCTTAATGTTGCTGTAGCTACAGCCATTACCTGTGCAGAATTCAGAAGACGTTCTTACCGCTGACGGATTAATGAAACATCTGTCAACACCGCACATGCATCCTTTGCAGCTGTAGAATCCATATAACAGACAGACCCTGTTATAGTGTTAAGATCTACCACACTGTCTATTACTGTTGTAAGTTTTACATTAGTTGTTCTGTCCAGCAATGTATCTACAGTAACCACCTGGGAATTACCATATCGCATTGAGAGTGATGCATATATCTGTTGTGGCAGAGTATCGGCCTTTGCTACAAATGTATTATTGATATTCCAGGTTATTGTATCGCCTTTATGGAATGTTGTATCTGACTTAATAGTAAACAGCACCTTGTCCAGATAAATAGAGCCTGAAAGTATAATATTCCTGTTCAGATACCACAAATCCACGCTGTCACCCGATTCCACACTGAAAGAACTCTTCTCTATTCTTTCAAGCAGCATTGCAGCCTGGTTTCTATCTCTGGTAACACGGTCCGACAGTTTTCCATATATCTCTGCAAATTCATTCGGATAACGAGTGTACCAGATTAAAGAGTGTTCAAAATCCTGTTTAGATACTCCGTGCTTCTGAAACACCCAATCCAGATAGTAATCACGTTTATACTTTTCAGACTGTCCCTCTTCCATCAGTATAGCCTGTGCAAGATGGTAATCGTACAGCACCTCCTCCATTACTTTCGGAGAGAGCACATCATCAGGTCTGTTTATTTTACAGCCTGACAATACCACCAGCACTACCAATAGGCTAATTACCTGTCTTGCTTTCATTTGCTTCAGTTGCTTCTTCAGTGAAATTCAGCCCCATATTTACATACTTTGAATAGAACAATATCAGAACTATCACACCGCATGTAATGCAGGAATCTGCAAAATTAAATATTGGGCCAAAAAATATACTACCACCTATAAAAGGCACCCAGTCCGGCCATGTCCACAGTGGGAAATAGAACATATCCACCACCTTTCCGTAGAGCATTGGTGCATAACCTTCACCGAACGGAACAAAATGCGCCACCCCCTCCGGACCATAAAAGCTGGCAGAAAAAATCTGTCCATAGAACAGGCAGTCTATAAGATTACCCGCCGCACCTGCAATTATAAACGCTATGGTTACTATATACCCTTTAGGGATGCCTTTGTTGATAATCTTTACTATATACCAGACAAAAAACGCTATAGCAACCGAACGGAACAAAGAGAGGAACAGCTTGCTGATAAACTCCATTCCGAAAGCCATACCATTATTTTCCACAAAGAGAATATAGAACCAGTCAGTTATACGAATCTCTTCACCTATACTCATATTGGTCTTGACCAGAATCTTTATAATCTGATCTATAACCAATACAGAGAAAATAATAGCAGCAACCAAACGCCCCTGATGAGGCTTTTTAAGTTCTCCCATCAACTACTTTTTATTCTGTTTAGCCTCTATACACAATGTAGCATGTGGCACTGCGCGAAGACGCTCTTTAGGAATAAGCTTACCTGTTTCACGGCATACGCCATAGGTTTTGTTCTCAATGCGTACCATTGCAGCCTGAAGAGACTGAATAAACTTCATCTGGCGCTGTGCAAGACGTGTTGTCTCCTCCTTTGAAAGAGTACTTGCGCCCTCTTCCAATACCTTGTAAGTAGGCGATGTGTCGTCCGTACTATTGTTGTCAGCATTCATTAACGATGCTTTCAAAGCCTCGTAATCTCTCTGAGCCACCTCCAGCTTCTCCTTGATGATAGTCCTGAATTCAGCCAGTTCTTCGTCAGAATAACGTGTCTTTTCTGCCATAATCAAATTATATATAAAGTTATTATTGTACCTTCTCAACCAACACTTTCAGCTGATATTCGTCAAATGCCACATCTTCTGCATTGGCAACGGCATCAACTATCTGAACACTGTTGGCCAGAACCTGTTCCTTAATCCACTCTTCGTATTCGCGGACAGCCTCATCGGTAGAAGCATTGGATTCTATTGTAACAACAATTCTGTCAGTAATCTCCAGACCAATCTGCTTTCTTATATCCTGAATACGTTTCTTCAATTCACGTGCTATACCTTCACGCTTCAGTTCGTCAGTCAAAGTAACATCAAGAGCAACAGTCAGAGTACCTTCATTGGATACTACCCAACCCGGAATATCTTCACTGAAGATTTCCACTTCTGATGAAAGTATCTCAGCCTGAGTTCCGTTAATATCGAAAGTAAATGAACCGTTGGCCTCCAGTGCTGCAACATCCTCCTGCGACATAGTCTGAACAGCAGCAGCAACACCCTTCATCAACGGACCAAACTTCTTACCCAATATCTTGAAGTTACATTTCACCTTCTTAACCAGTACATTTGTTGTTCCTTCAACAAATTCCACCTCCTTAACATTAACTTCGTTCTTCAGAAGCTCCTTAACCGGCTCCAGATGCTTTTTCAATTCTTCAGTTACAGGGATCAATATCTTCTGCAAAGGCTTACGAACATTAATCTTAACATCGTCTCTCTTACGCAATGCAAGAGTCATGGATGTAAGTTTCTGTGCAAGCTCCATCTGAGTTTCCAGCTCTTTGTCAACGATAGATGTATCGCAAACAGGGAACTGAGCCAGATGAACAGACTGTGCAGCATCCTTACCTGTAACAGCATTCAGATCGCGGAACAGCTGATCGGCATAGAATGGAGCAATTGGTGCCATCAGTCTTGACACAGTCTCCAGACAGGTGTATAATGTCTGGTATGCAGCCAGCTTATCGTTGCTCATTACGCTACCCCAATAACGCTCTCTTGTAAGGTGAACATACCAGTTGGAGAGGAAGTCATTGACAAAATCGGTAATTCTGCGGCCTGCTCTGGTTGGTTCATAATCGTCCAGACTTTCGCGTACATCAGCAATCATTGAGTTAAGCTCACTCAATATCCAGCGGTCCATAACAGGACGCTCCTTAACAGGAATCTCAGCCTCAGCAAATGCAAAGCCATCCAGGTTTGCATACTGAGCGAAGAACTTGTATGTATTGTGCAGAGTTCCAAAGAACTTGCGAACCACATCCTTAACACCATCAGCATCAAAGCGCAGGTTATCCCATGGCTGAGCATTGGTAATCATATACCAGCGCAGAGGATCACTACCAAACTCTTCAATTGCATTGAATGGATCTACAGCATTTCCAAGACGCTTACTCATCTTGTTGCCGTTCTTATCCAGTACAAGACCATTTGAAATTACCGCCTTGAATGATACATTATCCCTTACCATTGTAGCAATTGCATGCAATGTGTAGAACCAGCCACGTGTCTGATCCACACCCTCTGCAATAAAGTCTGCAGGGAATACGCTGCCATTATCCACAATCTCCTTGTTTTCAAACGGATAGTGCATCTGAGCAAATGGCATAGCTCCGCTGTCAAACCAAACGTCAATCAGATCCAGTTCACGTTTCATTGGCTTACCTGACTGTGAAACCAGAATAATATCGTCAACGTATGGACGGTGTAAATCTATCTTATCATAGTTTTCTGCGGTGTAAACGCCTGGTTCAAATCCCTTGTCGCGCAACGGATTGCTTGCCATAACACCTGCAGCCACTGATTTTTCAATTTCGCTATAAAGCTCTTCAACTGAACCAATGCATATTTCATCGCCTTCGTCATTACGCCATATCGGCAGCGGTGTACCCCAGTAACGGCTACGGCTCAGGTTCCAGTCATTCAGGTTCTCCAGCCATTTACCGAAACGGCCTGTACCTGTTGATTCCGGCTTCCACTTGATGGTCTTGTTCAGTTCAGACATTCTCTCCTTTGCAGCAGTTGCTCTGATAAACCAGCTGTCAAGAGGATAGTAAAGCACAGGTTTGTCTGTACGCCAGCAGTGAGGATAGTTATGCACATGTTTCTCAATTCTGAATGCAGATCCTGCCTGTTTCATCTTAATGCAGAGATATACATTCAGATCTTCGCTCTTCTGAGCTGCTGCCTCATCATATTTGCCATCCACATTGAACTTTGGATCGTATGCATTCTTTACGTATGCACCTGCAAATTCAGCATAAAGTTCCTTATCTATGCAATTTTCAACAAAATCAGCATCCAGTTCCTCAGGCAACCAGTACTTACCGGTAAAGTCAACCATCGGACGTGTCTCCATCTTCTTGTTTACCATAAAGAGCGATGGAATACCTGCAGCTTTCGCTACAAAAGCATCGTCAGCACCAAATGTTGGAGCAATGTGAACAATACCTGTACCATCTTCTGTAGTTACATAATCGCCATGGATAACGCGGAAACCATCTTCACTTATTCTGATTGATCCGTCTGTATCCTTGAATACCGGCTTCACCCATGGGAACAGCTGTTCGTAGTGCATGCCAACAAGATCGGCACCCTTATATTCCGCTATAACGCGATATGGTATCACTTTATCACCCTGCTTGTATGAATCCATTGGCAGTTCTGCGCCATCTGCCTGCAGGTATGCTGACAGACGTTCCTTGGCCAGTACTACTGTAACAGGTTCTGCTGTATATGGGTTGTATGTCTGTACTGCAACATAATCTATCTTGTTGCCTACGCAAAGTGCTGTATTTGATGGCAATGTCCATGGAGTTGTGGTCCATGCCAGTATGTATGCCTTACCCCATCCTGTCATTTCAGGTTTTGGATCCTTTATCAGGAACTGTGCGGTAACTGTTGTATCCTTTACATCGCGATAGCAACCCGGCTGGTTCAGCTCATGGCTTGACAATCCTGTACCTGCAGCTGGTGAATATGGCTGAATGGTATATCCTTTATACAGATAATTCTTTGTGTGCAACTGTTTTAACAGCCACCACAATGTCTCTATATAACGGTTGTCGTATGTTATGTATGGGTTATCAAGATCTACCCAGTAACCTATCTTTTCTGTAAGTTCACTCCACTTTTCCTTGTACTTCATCACCTCTGTTCTACAATTCATATTGTATTCATCTACGGTGATTTTTGTACCTATGTCTTCTTTGGTTATGCCTAATTTCTTTTCTACGCCAAGTTCAACAGGCAGTCCGTGTGTATCCCATCCGGCTTTTCTGTTTACCTGATAGCCGTTCATGGTTTTGTAACGACAGAAACAGTCTTTAATTGTTCTTGCCATTACGTGGTGTATGCCTGGCATTCCGTTTGCTGATGGTGGTCCTTCATAGAATACGAATGATGGGCAACCTTCACGCTCTTTTATACTGCGGGTGAACAAATCTTCTTCCAACCAATTTTTCAGCACATCTTTGTTTACTTGCGAAAGATTTAGCTGACTACGCTCTGCGAACTTCTTACTCATTTTAATATATTGATATACTGAAACTTATATCAGTTTCTTTCCTTGTTGTTAATAAATTGAGCGCAAATTTACACATTTTTGTTATATATATAAAGGATTTGGAGGTTTATTCGTAGTGGAACTGAGGGACATAGCTGTTGGTTCGTAGTAATAGGGCTAAGTTTGCTAAGGTTCCGTTAGTTTATAGTGGAACTGAGGGACGTAGCTGTTCGGAGCTGCTTCGTTCACCTACAGAACTAAAACGGCGAACTCGGTCTTTTAGCCAGCATACGCTGTCTAACGTACCTCAGACACCGCCGTTTTTTAACGTTCTTCCGGTTCACTGCGCTATTCCGCTCCTCACA
>JAGCKJ010000010.1 GCA_017647575.1 Bacteroidaceae bacterium
ATCGGAAATAGCTCTTGCCGCCTTTATATCTGCGGGATTATTTGCATATATAGTGCCTATCTGTGAACAGAAAGCATAAATATCCATTTGTGGAGCCAACTGCCTTAGCGCCAATTTTGCAAGCGCCCCTGCCACGCATTGTGCTATTGTAGTACGGGCAGAAGCTCTACCACCTCCTCGATGGTCTCTTATACCATATTTTGACAGATAGGTAAAATCGGCATGCGATGGTCGGAACAGATCTTTAAGATTATCATAGTCAGATGAGTGATGGTCTGCATTACGCACTATAAAAGCTATAGGCGTGCCAGTAGATACACCCTCTATTATACCTGATAAGAACTCCACCTTATCGGTCTCTTGTCTGCCTGTGGTAACAGTACTTTGTCCCGGACGGCGTTTGTTCAGCTCCTGCTGTACAAAATCCATATCAATGGTTATACCGGTAGGAAAACCATCTAATATACCACCTATAGCTGCACCATGCGATTCGCCAAAGGTGGTCAGTCTGAGTATCTGTCCTATGCTATTCATAAATTAGTGACAATGTCCGCAACCGCAGTCGCCGCCATCGCAATCGTGGTCGTGTCCGCAACAATCGCATCCACCACCGCAACCACCTGCAGGCTGAAGTGCAGCTGCAAGTTCTTCGTCTGTAGCAGGACGATTTTCTAAAATCTTACCTTTAAAAGTAAGTTCTTCGCCTGCCAACGGATGATTCAAATCCACAGTTACAGTATTGTCAGTAATCTTTGTAACAAGCGCATTGAATGTACTCTGTCCGTCGCTTAGTGGAATAACATAACCCTCTTTTACGTGTTCATCGTCAAATTTTCCATCGCGCATAAAGATAGCCTTCTGTAACTCTATTACGCTCTCATCGTCGTATTCGCCGTATGCCTGATCTGCAGGAATTGAAAATTCGAAAGAATCTCCAACTGCCAAATTAATAACATTGTTTTCAAACAATTCCAGAGTATAACCTATACCACTGATAAACTGGAAAGGTTTCTCTTTTGGTGCACGTTCATAAAGTGCCAAACCACCTTCATCGTCCTTCAAAAACAGATCGTAAGAAAGGCTTATAAAATTTCTTTTTGTCTCCATATTCTTTTTTAATCCTTTAATAAGGTTGCAAATATAATCTTTTTTTGCGACCTAGATTCAACTTTTAAATGCAATAGGTCTGTTCTCATACCAAGCGAAGCGTTTTAATAACGATTTACCAAGTATTTTTTTGCTTAAACTACAAAAAACGTCAGCTATTTCAAATTTTTTAGCGCAGGGGCACTGCAAGCATTTGGTGTATTGATGCGTGCTATATGTGCCACTGTGGATGCTAATATGCTTATAGAAACAGGATTTCTGTCTATCTCTGCGTGAATGCCGTTTCCATACATAATTAGGGGAATAGAAGATGCTTGCGGTGTGTAGTAGTACCGGATATCGCAATCTTCGTCTGTTATGCTCCAACCGGGATTGACTTCTATTATCAAATCGCCACTATAGTATGAATGTGTGGCATTTCTTTTGCGTATGGTCTGTTCGTTATGTATGCCAAAAGCAAGGTCTCGCTGTGCTATAATGCTCTTTACTCCTGTTACCTGATATAGAAAATCTACGCAACTCTCTATAATTTCGTGTAGGGCTAAATCGTTTTTATCTATAGTATTGCTGTTTATATAGATGTGGTTCAGATGGTATGTCTCTATGTACTTACCATCGCCATACTTAGCCGATAAGAACAGATTTAAAAGCGCGGTGACACGTTCCATGCTTACTGTGCCGTTAGGGATTCTGGTCTTGCTTAAATCCGGGGCCTGTTTGGGCTTTTGTCCTGTTGATGTAAGGAAAATAAGCGTGTTGTCCAATCCTACATTCTTTTCTACATATTCAAGCAGTGCCTTTATGTTTTTGTCCAAACGCAAATAGATATCCTGCTGCTCAAGTGAAAACAGCGTAGTTGGTTCGTTTCTGAAATTTCCTGCATAGTATGACAGCATAAGCATATCTGTGTTGTTGTCTTTACCCATCTCTAACTTATTTATGGCTGTAAGGGCTAAATTGGTTACTCTGTCGTTAGCAATAGGTGATGTGCGCAAATCCCACATATCTTTTTTCTTGAAGATGTATGAGAATGGTTTGTAGCGTTCGTCGGCAGATTTCTGAATATATGCACCTGTGGGATATGATGGTATCCATTCAGGATGATTGTTCGTTCCGTAGTCTATGGCAGAACACCATTCCGGTAACTGGTTATAGTAGCCTGAAGAGCACCATTCGGCGTTTTCGTTCAGCCAAAGAGCATAATCGGCTTCATGTCCTGCTGAAAAGATTACCTGCTCTTTGTCTATACCTATGGCGCAGATGTGGGCATCTTCTCCGTATGCTAAATAGAGTTCATCTGCAAGGTTGGTGGCAAGTAGCCTTTTGGGTGAACATTCGTGGAATGTATTCAGGCCTTCATAGCTGTTGTCATCGGTTAATGATCCTACGTTGAGTGTCTTTCTGTCCATCCATCTTGATGCAACAATGCCGTGTTGCAGTGGAGATGCGCCTGTGTAGATGGATGCAGTGGCCGAAGCTATATCGGCTCCGTCAAAATCGAAGGTGCTGTTTGGCCTGTTGTAACCGTTGTACCACAGCTCTTTCAATCCTTTGTCGGCAAACAGAGGGAGTAGCTTCTCTATATATTCGCTATCAAGTTGATCTACTGTTATTCCAATTATAAGTTTGGGCTCTGTTTCATTCTGAACCGGTCTTATAATCTGTGCCTGTGCAGAAATGCTGAAGAGCATGGCTAATGGGATGATGTAATATCTGTTGTTGAAGTACTTGGCATCTCTCTTTGGTACTATATATTTGATGTACAATACCAACAGAGTGTTGCTAAGTGATCTGTATGATATGGCTGTCAGGAATAGTAATGTGGCGGTCTGTATCTGCTGCGGTATGGCAGATGATAACATTACAAATGTACCTGTTATTACTGCATTACACAGAGTGAAAATATCCAAACGACACTTTTTTGCGTTGATTATAATTGCCGGTATGAAAAACAGTGGTATGGGGTTTAACGGAATAATAAGATAGTTGCTGCCAACTGCGGGGTGTTCCGAAAAGAAGAACAGGAATGTTATTAAAAGTCCTGCTATGCCCTGTACTCCTACAAGTATTATGTCGAACCAGTAGGTGATTTTTTTCTTATGCCAATTTATCAGACTGATAAAGATTGTCAGAAGTAAAAATATCCACATTGTTTGTATGGGGCTAAGTAGGTCTGTACCAAAATCGACCTCTTTTTCGGGATTGTTTGCAACTGATGTTTCAGATACCATATAGATGATGCTGTCTGTCTTTGTTATTGTTGCTCCGCCAAGCATCTGCATCATTTCAATGGGGGCAAAGGCAAACTGTCTGTTGGTAATTATGGTGTCTGCATCGGCACCAATTATAAGGTCTGTTCCAAACATAACCCATGGCTTTATGCCGTTGTATTTATGCAATAATTGACGATAGGTGGTATTAGTGTCCATCTGGGTATATCTGATTTTTCCCTGAATGGCATCTTCAATCTTATCTAATGCCATTGTGGCACAGTTGTTATCTAAGAAATTGTATCTGTAAACTCTGTTTTCGGGTTTGGCGTTCTCTATCAGCAGATCAAAGAGCCGGAGAGTCTCTTCTTTGCTTAGGTTAAGGGTCTGCTGGTAAATTTTAGAACCACGTCTTGTATAGCTTCTTTCAAAGTTTTTGTAGTAATCGGCCCCAACCAGATAGTCTGTTCTGCCCAGCATGAATCTCCAGATAAAATTGGGCGAACTGAAATCAAACAATCCATAATTGAAAACAATGTCATTGCCCGTTGTGAGATTGTTTATCCTGATGGCGCTATGTCCGTAAAGTTCATATATGGCAGGTCCCGGCGAACAGGTGAGCAGGCTTATCTGAATGCTGTCGTTTCTGTTTTCCTGTGCACGGATGAGTGTTGAAGGCATGGAAACAAACAGACAGAGTATAATTGTCAGAGCTATATTTTTCATATAAATGTATGGTTAATTAGTGCAAAATTAACCAAAAGCTTGATTGGATAAAACTAAAATGGTAAAAAACTGACTATCTTTGCCACGCTATGACAGACAGATATTTGATAGTTGATATAGGTAACACCAGAATGAAATGTGCCCTTTTTAATGCAGAAGGGGCTTCTCTTACTTTTGATTGCGAAACTACGCTGGAATCACTTAAGGAAAATCTGGGCGAAGTGGCTTTTTATGGGGGACTGTGGTCTTCTGTCAGAGTAATCCCGGCCGAACTGGAGGGCTGGTTTACAGAAAACGGTGTTAGGAAGTTCACCTGTGATACGCCTGTTCCAATAGTTAACAGGTACAAAACTCCACAGACATTGGGAATGGACCGTGTGGCAGCTGCAGTAGGGGCCTGGACTTTGCACAAAGGTGTCGATTTACTGGTTGTAGATATGGGTACTGCTATTACTTTCGATTTTGTAAATTCAGCAGGCGAATATTTAGGCGGCAATATAGCACCGGGAATGAATTTAAGATACAGGTCTTTGGCTGAACATACCGGAGCTTTGCCATTGGTGCAGGGTGTAGTTGCAGATTTTTGCTGGGGCGATACAACGGAGACTGCAATACGGTCCGGCGTGATAAACGGAATTCGTGCAGAAATAGAGGGGTATATAAACCGATTAAAGCAAAATAATTCCGAACTTTTGGTTTTTTTAACTGGTGGCGATTTAAATATTTTTGATATAAGAGAAAAAAGTGGTATTTTTGCGGTCAAAAATCTGGTGATTACAGGTTTGGATTGCATTTACAGGTATAATGAAGGCAAAAAATAGAATAATAACATTGCTCTGCTCAGTATTGTTCGCAACTGGTCTAGTTGCTCAGAACAATATGAATTCACCATATTCAAGATTTGGTTTGGGTGTTCTGTCAGAACAGCAGGTTGGTGCCGATAGGGCAATGGGCGGTATAGGTATTGGTACTCGTGGACACAATAACATCAACTTATTGAATCCTGCATCTTATTCTACAGTAGATACACTCTCTTTTCTGCTGGACTTCGGATTCTCGTTGCAAAACGGTAATTTTTCAGAAAACGGAAAGAAAATCAATGCAAAGAACGCTGGCGCCGATTATGTGGCAATGCAGTTCCGTGTTCAGCCTAAAATAGGTATGACACTTGCATATATGCCATACTCAAAGGTTGGCTATGCATTCTCTTTGAATGAAGTAGTAAGAAATGATGAAGACGGAGAGATATCATCTACAAATCTGTATGGTGGAGCAGGAGGACTGGATTGCGTAATTGGTGGATTGGGCTGGAGACCGACAGAATGGTTATCCATAGGTGCAAATGCATCATACATATATGGTGAAATTGCACATTCCGTAAAGAACTCCTATTCATTGACTTCTATATACACCAGACAAAAAACTTATAGAGCACAACTTTCTGCCATCAAATTAGATTATGGTTTGCAAAGCACCATCAAGATGGGTGAAAATGCACTTGTGCTTGGTGCTACTTTTGCACCTAAAACAGCATTGAAGGGCGATACTTATATTTCCGATGTAATGGTAAACAGTGCATCTGAAGTTCTGATGTCAGATACCGTTGCTTTGAAGGATGCTTTTTCATTGCCTAATAGTTTTGGATTTGGTGCATCCTATATGACAGAAAAACTAACTGTCGGAGCGGATGTTACCTATCAGCAATGGTCCGGTTCCAAGCTGTTTGGGAAATATGATGGATTGGATAAGATGCGTATCTCGTTGGGAGCTATGTATCAACATGATGCGAATAGTAAGAATATTCTAAAGAGTTGTATTTACAGAGCAGGTTTGTATATGCAACAGCCATACTGTAAACTGGAACAGGTTACCGCACCGACTGAATATGGTCTTACTGCAGGTTTCTCAATTCCGGTAGTAAACAGATATAACAATAGATCTACAATTGATATATCTGGCCAGTATGTCAGAATGCAGCCTGCAAATGACACATTTATGACGGAAAATTATCTGAGAATAAATATAGGTATATCGTTTAGTGAACGTTGGTTCGCCAAGTGGTTGGTTGAGTAATTAAACCTATTGGGTGGTATTATAGTCTAACAGGTGAAAGGCATTAAACAAAGTTGAAGTAATTATAATTAAATAAAATGATGAAGAAAGGACTTTTTTTAATTTTGTCGTTAATGATGACGACTGCAGTGTTCGCACAGAAAGGTGTTGAAGATGGTTCACGCTACGGTCACGGTGATGATAGTATTGCGTGCTTGAGAAACATCAGTATCTATACTGAATATGTTAAGACAGAAAACTACCTTGAAGCTTATAACAATGGTTGGAAAGAGGTGTTCCGTGATGCTCCTTTGGCTCAGTCTTCAACATATACCAATGGTGTGAAGATTTTGCGTGCTCTTTATAAAGATGAACAGGATGCTGAAAAGAAGGCTCAGTATTCAGCAGAATTGATGGAGGTTTACGAACAGCGTCTGAAGTACCTGGATGAACTGAACAAACTTGTTAAGAATCCTACTACTGTTGCAGAAGTGAAGGGTCTGTATGCATATGACTACATTAAGTATAATCCAAAACCAGAACTTCAGAAGGCATATACTATGCTACGTGAAGCTGTAGATTTGGGTAAGGGTGAAACAGCTTATTATGTAATAGGTGAACTTATGAGAATTTCTGCTCAGAGATTTAAGTCAAATAAGGATACACGCGATCAGCTGTTGCAGGACTATCTTGACTGTGCAAACTACATTGTAGAGTTTATCGATGCTCAGACAAACGAAAAGATTATTGAAGCTGCTGTTAAGACAAAGGATAATATCGATGCACACTTTGTAAATAGTGGCGCTGCTGACTGCGAAAGCCTGCAGGCAATCTTTGGTCCAAAGGTAGAAGAGAATAAAACTGATGCTGAATATTTAAATAAGGTGGTTACCGTAATGGCTATGCTTGATTGTACTGCATCAGATGCGTACTTCAAGGCAGCAGAATATGCTCACGAAATTCAACCAACAGCAAAGACAGCAACAGGTATTGCAAAGATGTATATTTCAGAAAAGAGTGATTATGAAACTGCCCTGAAATATTATGATCAGGCTATCAGCCTGGAACAGGATCCTAAAGCTCTTTCAGATCTGTACTATACAGGTGCTGTGATACAATATCAGTTGAAGGATCAGAACAAGGCAAGAACATATCTGAATAACTCAACAAGCAATAATCCAAACAACGGTAATGCTCATATTCTTATGGCACAGCTTTACGCTGCAAACTACAAATGGCATAGCGATGATGCAATGAGCCGTTGTGCATTCTTTGCAGTTCTTGATAAACTGGAACAGGCTAAGAGAGTTGATTCAACTGTTACAGAAAAGGCAAATGAACTGATTGTTAAATATAAGGAGTCTTGCCCAACTACTGAAGATCTGTTTATGTATGGCTTGAAGAAGGGCGATACAGTAGAGATTAAGGGCTGGATAAATGTGACAACAACCATCAGATAAATGACGTCATTGAATCACGTATTCAAGAGTATAATTAATAATGGCATGGCAATTGCTCTCTGGGCAATTGTCTTGCTGTTTTGTTTTTCCTCCTGTTCCAGAAGCAAGAAACAGTTTACAGGAGCAGTTACAAGCAGAGATTCCACATCTGTCTTAACAACGCGTGGAATAACATCGTTGGTGTCTGAAAATGGTGTTATAAAGTATAGAATCAAGGCCGAAGAGTGGATGGTTTTTGACAGGATGGATCCTCCGTATCATTCATTCGAAAAGGGAATTCTGCTGGAGGTTTTTGATTCACTTATGGAGGTTGGTTCATTGATTAAGGCCGATACGGCATTTTTTTTCACTGATTCAGAACTCTGGAGACTTACAGGCAATGTTCATGCTGAAAATGTTGATGGAGAATTGTTTGATACTCAGTTGCTGTTCTGGGATCAGAAAAAGCGTAAAGTGTATTCAGACAGTATAATAAAGATTCAGCAGGAAAACCAGATTATTACCGGTAGAGGCTTTGAATCCAATCAGGAATTTACAAAATATACAATTCGTAAAACGGAGGGAGTTATCCCGGTAAAGGAATGAGTCATACAGTTTTGATATTGGTAATCGCGCTCTGTTTTTCTGCCATTTTTTCAGGGCTGGAAATAGCGTTTGTCTCTTCAGACAAGTTACGTTTTGAAATGGATGTAGAACGTAACACGCTAAGTTCTAAGATATTGAAAAGGTTTTTTCATAAACCCAATATCTATATATCAACTATGCTGGTTGGTAATAATATAGCTCTGGTTATTTATAGTACAATGATGGCTACAGTTATAGAAAGCCTTATTCCCGATGGTTTTATTTCCAATGAATTTGTCCTGGTTCTGATAGAAACATTTGTTTCTACCATAATAGTCATTGTTGTGGGTGAATTCTTGCCTAAAACGATATTCAGAATCAATTCTAATGCAACATTAAATCTCTTTGCATTACCTCTGTTTCTTATCTATATAATACTTTATCCTATGTCTTTGTTTACGACCTGGTTGTCCAGAATACTGCTCAGGATATTTGGTGTAAAGATTAATGATGAAAATGAGAACAAAGCTTTTTCAAGAATAGATCTAGACTATTTCCTGCAATCCGGTCTTTCGAATGTAAACAGCAGTACTGAACCTGAATCGGAGGTGCGCATTTTTCAGAATGTACTTGATTTTTCCAGCGTTAAGATAAGAGACTGTATGATTCCGCGAAATGAGATATGCGCGGTGGAAAAAAGGACATCATTAATGGAACTTAAGGAACAGTTTGTAGAAACAGGATATTCCAAGATTATAGTCTATGATACAGATCTTGATCATATTATAGGTTATGTACATTCATCAGAACTGTTCAGACATAAGGATAAGTGGCAACAGCACATACATTCCATACCATTTGTGCCTGAAACATTGATGGCTCAGAAACTGATGAAACAGTTGATGACCAGAAAGAAGAGTCTGGCTGTAGTTGTTGATGAATTTGGTGGTACATCCGGAATAGTCTCTTTGGAGGATATAGTAGAAGAGATTCTTGGCGAAATAGAGGATGAACACGATGTAAGTTCTTTGGTGGCTAAGGAATCTGATGATGGATACATATTCTCAGGAAGAATAGAGATTGAACATGCTAATAGCCGATTTGCTCTGGATTTACCGGTATCAGAAGAATATATGACTATAGGAGGATTGATTCTGCATCATGCCAAAGGCTTTCCAAAGGTGAATGATAAGGTAAATGTAGGTGAATATACCTTTAGGATTCTTAAGATGAGCCAGACTCGCATAGAACTTGTTGAATTATCTAGAATAAAATAATGTGCATATTTTTAGGTATATGCAGACAATTTTACTAACTTTGTGCGCCTTGAACCAAAATGGTGCAAGGAAAACGGAATAAAAATTAAAAAAAAACAATAAAATGGCAACATTACAAAAAATCAGAAACAGAGGACCTCTGTTGCTCATAGTGATTGGTCTTGCACTTTTGGCCTTCATTTTGGGTGATCTTTCGAGATTGACACAGCCATCTATGGCTACAGTTGGTAGTATCTATGGAAAGAAGATAGATGCGCAGGAGTATCAGGAAGAGGTTGAAAAGTATGCAGAGATCGTTAGATTCTCTATGGGTTTGCAGAATCTGTCAGAAACAGAGTATGCAGCTGTAAAGGATGAGGTTTGGAATAACATGGTTCGTAAAAGCCTTATCGAGAAGCAAGCAGAAGCACTTGGTCTAAGAGTGACTGAAGCAGAATTGCAGAGCGTTATAGAAAGCGGTTCTTCACCACTGTTGGCCAGCACACCATTCGGCAATGAACTGACTGGCGCATTTGATGTGGATTATCTGCGTTCTTTCCTGAGCAGCTATGTTGAAATGGATCGCAGCACAATGCCTGCAGAGTATTTGACATATTATGACAATCTCTATAACTTCTGGCTTTACATAGAAGATAATATTGAATTTGATCTGTTGGCATCAAAGTATATGGCCCTGATTGAGAATAGTATTATTTCAAATCCAGTGTCACAGAAGAATGCATACGAAACTCGCGTTAAGAGAGCTGATGTTCAGTTGGCAACTCTTCCATATAGCACAGTTGAAGATTCTGAGATAACTGTTACAAAGGCAGACATTAAAAAGTTGTATGATGAACGCAAGGAGATGCTTTATCAGATAGCAGAAAGCCGCGATTTGTTGTACATTGATTATGAAATTCTTCCTAGCCAGGCTGATCGTGATGCTTTGTTGGCAGAAGTTTCAGAACTGACAGAACAGCTTAAGAATACAACAGAAGACTACGCAGCGTTTGTACGTATAGCCGCTTCTTCAGAATTGTATAGCGAAGTTGCAAAGACAGTGAATGCTTTGCCTTCAGATGTTGTAGCAAGATTGGATTCAGTTAAAGTTGGTGAAGTGTTTGGTCCTTACTACAATGCAGCTGATGATTCATATAATGCATTTAAAGTGTTGTCAGAAGTAGAGTCATACGATTCAATCTATTATTCACAGATTCAGGTAGCTGCTGAATCAGAAGAAGAGACTGCCAGAATATCAGATAGCATCTTAAATGCTGTTAAGGCTGGTGCAGATTTTGCTGAGATTGCTCTGAAGTATGGTCAGACAGGTGAACCACAGTGGTTGGCATCTGCTGATTATGAAGCTGCAACATATTCAGGTGATAATGCTGCATATCTGAACAGACTGAATTCAATGAAGAAGGGCGAAGTTTACAATCTGTCTGTAACTGGTGGAAACATAATAATCAAAGTGTTTGATTTGAAGAATAAGGTTAACAAATACAACACTGTAATTGTTAAACGTGAAAATCAGTTCAGCGCAGAGACCAGCGATGAAGCATATAATAAGTTGAGCCAGTTTGTTGCTGTAAACAACAATATTGATTCACTTAAAGCTAATGCTGAAGCAGCTGGCTTCAGACTGCTGAGCTCACCTAATACCGCTTCAGCAAGTTACTATATTGCTGGTGTTGAAAACTCACATGAGGCATTGCGTTGGGCTTTTGAAGCTGACGAAGATGAGGTTTCTACTCTTTATGAAGCAGGTAATGACAATAATCATCTTCTTGTTGTAGCTGTAGATGCTATCCATAAGAAGGGTTATCGTCCAATAGAAGATGTACAGTCAGCTCTTACCATAGAGGCTGCAAGAGATAAGAAGGCTGAAATTCTGATGAAGAAGTTTGCTTCAGTATCTTCAATGTCAGAGGCTATGGCAATAGAGGGTGTTAACACAGATACTATTATACACGTTAACTTTACAACCCCTGCTTATATCGCATTGACATACGCAAACGAATCTAATATTGGTGCTTCAGTAATGAATCTTCAGAGAGAAGAACTAAGTGCACCTATCAAAGGTGAGGGTGGTGTTTATGTAGCTCAGAAGGTATCTCCAGATACATATTCAATAGAATATGATGTAGAATCAGAATCTTCACGTCTGGAATCAATGGACATAACATCAATTGCAAATGGTGTAATGCAGCAGCTGTATATGGATGCTGAAGTTGAAGATGTAAGATATCAGTTGTTCTAAAAACTTATATACTATAATTTTGGTCCGGTGGTTTACCATCGGACCATTTTTTTGTATTTATACATATAATAAAAAAACCGATCCCAGATATAGGGACCGGTTTTCATAACTTAAATTCTATAGATTAGTTGTTTTCAGGACGGAGCTGACGAACAACTGCACCTGCTCTCCACATTTCGCTTTCGCGCAATGCCTTTAGTTCTTCTTCCAAACCAATACGATAGTCAGGTTTTGAGTTTGCATCGATAGAAATCTGTGCTTCGTTACCTGTCTTTACACTGTGGTAAAGTTTCTCAACTACAGGCTTGATAGCATCGTGGAAAGGACCCATCCAGTCAAGAGCACCACGCTGTGCTGTTGTTGAACAGTTTGCATACATCCAGTCCATACCTTTCTGAGCGAACAGTGGCATAAGTGACTGTGTCAACTCTTCACAAGTTTCGTTGAATGCTTCTGATGGTGTGTGGCCGTTTTCACGCAATACTTCGTACTGAGCCAACAGCAAACCCTGAATAGCACCCATCAATGAACCACGTTCACCTGTAAGGTCTGATGTAGCTTCGCGCTGGAATGTGGTTTCGAACATGTAACCGGAACCAATACCAATACCGAATGCCAAAACTTTTTCAAGAGCCTTACCTGATGCATCCTGATATACTGCGTATGAACTGTTCAGACCGCGTCCTTCCAGGAACATTGTACGTAATGATGTACCTGAACCTTTTGGTGCAACCAGAATAACGTCGATATCTGATGGAGGAACTACACCTGTACGATCGCTCCAGGTAATAGCAAATCCATGTGAGAAGTAAAGAGTCTTACCAGCTGTCAAATATGGTTTGATAGTTGGCCACAACTGCATCTGAGCTGCATCAGAAAGAAGCATACAGATGATAGTTCCTTTTGCAGCTGCCTCTTCAATAGAGAACAGTGTTTCACCTGGAACCCAACCATCTGCAATTGCCTTTTCGTATGTTTTACCCTGACGCTGACCAACAATTACGTTGAAACCATTGTCGCGCAGATTGCATGCCTGACCAGGACCCTGTACGCCATAGCCGATAACTGCAATTGTTTCGTTCTTCAAAACTTCACGTGCCTTTTCTAAAGGAAATTCTTCGCGTGTCATTACCTCTTCAATAACACCGCCAAAATTCAATTTTGCCATAATATTTAATGTTTATATTGATAATATCCTATTTATTAAATCTCTCTTTAATCTTTTCCAGATATTCGTTTACATGCTCAATCTTTGCCCTTGTAATGGCTATTCTGCCGGAACTTACAAATTGCAGCAATCCTCCCTCTTTGGAGATCTCCTTGTTTAGAGCAATTATGTCTTCTGTTTTTCCGGTTTTCTCTACTACTGAATATGTTGAGTTAACCTCAATAATATCTGCATTGTATTTACGAATTATCTTTGATAATGCCGGGTTGTTCATTAATACATTGGTTGTAACCTTGTACAATGCAACTTCCTGCATAAATATTTCATCGTCTGTAAAGTATTTGCATTGCAATACATCTACCTTCTTTTCTATCTGACTTGCTATTTTGTCTATACTGCTCTTGTCAGAATATGCTGTGATAGTATATCTGTGTACGCCTTCTATTGATGATGCAGAAACGTTCAGGCTCTCAATGTTGATCTGTCTGCGTGTGAATGCAGCAGTAACCTGGCTCAGCAAACCTACCATGTTTTCTGAATGTACAATCAGCGTATATAATTTCATTTCGTTCTCCATAATCTCACTCTTATCCTAATCGTACTTCGTCAACTGCGCAACCCAATGCTACCATAGGCCATACATTCTCCTCTCTCTTGCATACTATTTCAAGTATATATGCCTCTTTAGAGTTGAGCATCTCATCTATTGCTTCTCCTAATTCAGCTCTATCTTCAACCCTGCGTCCTTTTATCTGATATGCTTCTGCAATCTTCATATAATCAGGGTTTGCCAGTGGGGTACATGAATAACGCTTGTTAAAGAATAGTTCCTGCCACTGTCTTACATTGCCCAGGTAATTGTTGTTGAGCAATACAACCTTTACGGGAATGTTGGATTGCATGATTGTTCCCAGTTCCTGAATGTTCATTTGCAGTCCACCATCGCCGGTAAAGAGGATAATAGGACGTTCAGGAGCACCAAATGTTGCACCCATAGCGGCAGGCAATCCAAATCCCATAGTTCCTAAACCACCCGATGTGATAATGCTGCGTGGATTGTTGTATTTAAAGTATCTTGATGAGAACATCTGATTCTGTCCTACGTCCGTAACAAGAACGGCATTTGATGCAGCTCTTTCGCTGACTGCATTTACAACTTCGCCCATCTGCAATGGTCCTTCCTGTGGAAACAGTGCAGGTTTTATTACCTTGTTGTATTCTTCCTCTTTGTATGGCTCAAAACTCTCAATCCACTCTTTATGGTTATTCTTTTCAATACGTGATGTTATCATGGCCAAAGTCTGTTTGCAGTCTCCCAAAACAGTAACATCACATTTTACATTCTTATTGAATTCTGACTTGTCTATGTCCAGGTGGATGATCTTTGCCTGTTTTGCATATTTATCCAGAACACCGGTTACACGGTCGTCAAAACGCATACCTATTGCAATGAGCAAATCGCACTTGTTGGTCTGGATATTTGGACCTAAATTACCATGCATACCTAGCATACCCATATTGAGTGGGTGTGATGTAGGTAATGCTGACAGGCCTAACAATGTTCTTGCTGCAGGAATATCTGCCTTTTCAAGGAATTTGGTAAGTTCATTGTGAGCTTTTCCCAGTTCAACTCCCTGACCTACAAGAGCAAATGGTTTTTTAGCTGAATTTATAAGATGTGCAGCCTCTTCTATGTCGTTCATGTCAATGTCCGGATCGGGCACATAACTGCGGATGTAATCTATATTTTCAGGTTTGAAATCTACCATGCTGGTCTGTGCGTTCTTGGTAAAGTCAAGAACAACAGGGCCGGGACGGCCTGAACGTGCTATGTAAAATGCACGTGCAACTGCCCAGGCAATATCTTCTGCTCTTCTTATCTGGTAACTCCATTTTGTGATAGGCTGGGTTACACCTACCAGGTCAATCTCCTGAAAGGCGTCGGTGCCCAGTGCAGAGACGGCTACCTGACCAGCTATGACGACGATAGGTGTACTATCGAGCATTGCATCACTGATACCTGTAATGGTATTTGTAGCGCCCGGACCACTTGTTACTATGCATACACCTGTCTTGCCTGATACTCTCGCATAACCCTGAGCTGCATGTGTAGCTCCCTGTTCATGTCTTACTAAAATCTGTTTCAGATCTGAACGGTGGTCATACAGGGCATCGTAAACAGGCATTATAGTGCCTCCGGGATAAGCAAAAATCGTGTCAACACTTTCGTGTAACAACGCTTGCATTAAAGCCTCTGAACCTTTAATCATTTTATTAGTATATTTATTCAACTATTCTAACGCCACCCTTGTCGGCAGAACTAACCATATTTGCATACGCTTTAAGGCTCTTTGGAACCACTCTGTTTCTGGTAAGTGGTCTCATTGGACGCTCTGAAAGTTCCTTGTCTGACAGTTTAACGTTAATACTTCTGTTTGGTATATCTATCTCTATAATATCTCCATCGATAATTTTTCCAATGTTTCCGCCGGATGCAGCCTCTGGTGAAATGTGGCCTATGCTAAGGCCTGATGTTCCACCGCTGAATCTTCCGTCGGTTATCAGGGCACACTCTTTTCCCAGATGTCTGGATTTGATGTATGATGTTGGGTACAGCATCTCCTGCATTCCCGGGCCACCTTTAGGACCTTCGTGGGTAATAACCACTACATCGCCCGATACTACTTTTCCTCCCAGAATGCCTTCTACAGCATCTTCCTGAGAATCAAAGACTTTTGCAGGGCCTGTGAACTTCCAGATACTTTCATCAACACCTGCAGTCTTTACTACGCATCCGTCCAGGGCGATGTTCCCCTTCAGAATAGCCAGACCACCATCTTTTGAATATGCATTCTGTAGGTCTCTGATACATCCGTTGGCGCGGTCACAATCCAGTGTGCTGTATGTGCACTCCTGTGATCCCATGCTTATGCTGAACTTTCGTGCCGGAGCACTGCTGTATATGCGTTTTGCTTCAGTATCGATGTTCTCTTTGCAGATATTGTACTTTTCTGTAAGTTCTCCGTATGACAATCCACTTACATTCATTGCTTCTGTGTGGATTAGATTGCCCTTGGATAGTTCATACAGAATATTCTGGATACCACCGGCACGATTAACATCCTGAATGTGGTATTTCTGTGTATTTGGAGCTACCTTGCAAAGGCATGGAACATTACGGGACAGACGGTCTATATCGTCCATCTTGAAATCCACACCGGCTTCGTTAGCTATGGCAAGCAGATGAAGAATTGTGTTTGTAGAACCGCCCATCGCAATGTCAAGTGTCATGGCATTTTCAAATGCAATCTTCCTGGCAATGTTAAGAGGCAGTAGGGTGTCGTCGCCCTCTTCGTAATATTTATATGCATTTCTGACTATAATGGCAGCAGCCTCTTTGAAGAGTTCTGTCCTGTTGCGATGTGTGGCAAGGATTGTTCCATTGCCTGGTAGTGAAAATCCCAGAGCCTCTGTCAGGCAGTTCATGGAGTTTGCTGTGAACATGCCGGAACAGCATCCGCAGCCTGGGCATGCGTGTGCTTCAATTTGTGCAACATCTTCATCGCTTACTGATTCGTCTGCCGACTGTATCATTGCATCAATCAGATCAAGATGTCTGTTGTTCCATTCGCCGGCTTCCATTGGACCTCCGCTTACAAAGATTGTAGGGATATTCAGGCGCATAGTGGCCATAAGCATACCCGGAGTAATTTTGTCACAGTTGCTTATACAAACCAGTGCATCTGCTTTGTGAGCGTTCACCATGTATTCAACGCTGTCTGCAATTATGTCGCGGGAGGGTAGTGAATATAACATTCCATCGTGTCCCATTGCAATACCATCGTCAATGGCAATGGTGTTGAATTCTGCTGCAAAGCATCCAAGCTTTTCAATTTCAGCTTTAACAATCTGACCAATTTCATGCAAGTGAGTATGACCTGGTACAAACTGGGTAAATGAATTGGCTATAGCAATAATAGGGCGTCCCATCTGCTCACGTTTCATTCCGTTTGCTACCCATAACGCTCTTGCTCCGGCCATTCTTCTGCCAACTGTACTCTGTTCGCTCCTCAATGGGATTTTCATATTTAATTATTTTTGTATTTATATTCATTTAAAAAGCCCTTCTCTTAAGGGAGAAAGGCTTATATCTTTATCGGATTAGGCAAATTTCCCCCTTAACGTGTCGGATTGATGACCACCACGTGTACAGAATTGATGCCAAGAATAAATAATCTGTTCATACTCTGTTTCCGAATTTTGTGCAAAGATACTCCTTTTTATTTATATATCAAAAAAGATGTGGTTTCTTTTGAAGAATTGTATGAAAAAATATTCATATCGGAATGGATAAATATAAATTGCCATTATCCTTTCTAATAAAAAATGGTGTAAACTTGGTTTTATTCGTCTGTTTGTGTTAATTTTGCCAATTAATACATATACGGTGTATTGTGGCACGAGTTTTGCAATATCACTATCGTATGTGGAAAAGAATTTGTAATAATAAAAAAACTATATAATGGGTTTTAACGAATTTATAAGTAAGCTATTTGGTAACAAGGCAACAAGAGATATGAAAGAGATACAGCCTTGGGTGGAAAAAGTAAAGAAGGCGTATCCTCAGTATGAGTCTTTGTCAAATGATGAACTTCGTGATAAGGTTCAGCAAATAAGGAAGAAGGTTCAGGATTTTGTAATCCCTGAACAGGAGCGTATTAGTGCGTTAAAGGCGAAGGTTGAGGCTACTGAAATTGAAGAGCGTGAAGGCTTGTTC
>JAGCKJ010000080.1 GCA_017647575.1 Bacteroidaceae bacterium
ACACCTATCATCACCGAGACACGCCCCACAGTACTTGAGGCCGACGTTGTACGTTTCCAGAACAACAAAGAGAAGTGGGTTGCATTTGTTGGATTGCTAAACGGACGTCCATACGAAATATTCACCGGTCTGCAGGATGACGAAGAGGGCATTATGCTTCCAAAGACTGTAGAAAAAGGCCAGATCGTAAAGAGCGTTGATGAAAATGGTGTAAAACGCTATGACTTCCAATTTACAAACAAACGCGGATACAAAATTACAATTGAAGGTCTGTCTGAAAAGTTCGACAAGGAGTATTGGAACTATGCAAAACTGATATCCGGCGTACTTCGTTACCAGATGCCTGTAGATCTTTGTATGAAGCTAATTGGATCATTGGATCTGGGAAGCGAAAACATCAACAACTGGAAAAATGGTGTTGAACGCGCTCTGAAGAAGTACATTCAGGATGGCACTCAGGTTAGCGGACAAAAATGTTCAGTTTGTGGTTCTGAATCTCTTGTATATCAGGAAGGTTGTCTGATATGCCAGAACTGTGGTTCATCACGTTGCGGATAACACACATACTAGATAACGTTTCCGGGGCTAACCTTTTAAAAAAAGGTTGGCCCTTTTTTCATCATACTCATTGCAATCTAAATAATTTATATACTTTTGCCACAGAGTATTTCATCTAAACCTTATTGATATATGTTTAAAGTTGGTATAATTGGAGCGGGATGGATTGCAGACAAAATGGCCGAAGCGCTGGCGCCTGCAAAAGATATGGAGGTGTATGCTATTGCATCCAGATCATTAACAAAAGCAAAAGAGTTTGCTGCAAAATGGAATATAAGAAAAGCATACGGCAGCTACCAGGAACTTGTAACAGATTGCAACGTAGATCTGGTATATATTGCCACCCCACACTCCCACCATTTTCCACACACTATGCTGGCGCTTGAGCATGGCAAACATGTATTGGTTGAAAAGGCCTTTACAGCCAATACCAGAGAGGCTGAGATACTTATAAATGAGGCTCGCAAAAGAAATCTTTTCATAACTGAAGCCATCTGGACCAGATACATGCCCTTATCACACAAGATCAAGGAGATTATGGATAGCGGAATCATAGGTAAGCCCAGAGCTTTGACTGCCACACTCTGCTATATGATGGAATTCAAGGAGAGAATTGTAAAGCCCGAACTTTGCGGAGGAGCACTATTGGATTTAGGAGTATATCCCATCAACTTTGCAAGAATGTATTTTGGTACAGATATCACCAAGGTGGTAAGTAATGTTATAATGAGTGATGCCGGCATGGATATGCATGAATCCATATCACTTACGTATGCAGACAACAGGATGGCCAATCTGCAGGCAGGTGCTCTGTGCCTGAACGACAGACAGGGTATTATAAGCGGAACAGAGGGCTACATCAGAGTAGATAATATCAACTGTCCGGAACTGGTTGAAGTATATAGAGACTACAAGCTTGTTGCTACATATACCAAGCCTGAAGATATGGTTAATGGTTACGAATACCAGGTAATAGAATCGCGCAGGTGCATTGATAACGGACTACTGGAATCGGCAATGATGCCTCACCAGGAGACCATTGATATAATGAAAATGATGGACAAGCTTCGTTCTGAATGGGGAGTTGTTTACCCTATGGATAACAAGTACTGAGCGATCAGAACGTTTGCTGAAATCCATTAGCAGAAATTGTTTCTATTCAGGGTTAACTGATATTTCCACCGATATTGAAGCTGAAGCACATTCAGCACATACCGGTGGATTTTCCTTTGCTATAGTAAAGCTAAGGCGTTGCAGTGCAGGGAACTCATTCTGGAGTCTCTGCACTACCCTGCCCGCTACATGTTCCATTAGTTTTGACGGTACCTGCATCTCCTCCTTTATAATTCTGGCAGCCTGAGCATAATTCAATGTATCAGACAGTTCATCTGTTTTCATTGAAGCTGCTATATCTGCATACATATCCAGATTTACAACATACCAGGCTCCTACAGATTGTTCCTGCGGCTCTACACCATGATAAGCATAGAAGCGCAAATTATTCAGAGATATTTTCTGTACCGACATATACTTACTTAATTATTTCACTTTTCAACAAATTGGTTCATCCTGATTGCAAATATAGCACATTAAGATATTGGTAAACCCCGAATTGGACACTTTTGTAAAAAATACATAAAACCAGGTCATTCAAATTAGATTAATACAAATAAAAAACTGTAACTTTGCATTAGACAAAATTTGAAAACACAGTTACTATGAAAAAACTTTTAATCAAGCTCAACGCAGTTGATTTACTTGCGTCTGCACTACTTTTAGTATTCATTATCACCTGGCTTAATCACAGGACGGATGTTTCATTCCATAAGATACAGAGCATTGCAATGTACACCCTACTGTACGTTGTATTCAGGCTTACATACACTAAAGCGGAGTATTACTTTCGGGAAAGGATTATTCTGATAACTCTTGCGGCATGTGCAATCTGGCAATCCATATATGCCATTATTCAGGTTACTGGCATTTATGAATCAAAAAATTATCTATTTACAATGACAGGTTCTTTTCATAACCCCGGACCTTTCGGTGGGTTTCTGGCTATATGTGCTAGCATGTTTATACCCGGCATTCAGGGAGAGAAAAACCGTTTCCTGAAGATTTTATACTCCATGGCAACCATATTGTGCATTATTCTATTACCGGCCACATTAAGCAGAACTTCACTATTGGCATTTGGAACAAGTATGCTGATATACATATCATCGTATAAATATTTCAGAGATATAATTAAACGATACTGGATATTGGTACTATTAGCCATATCCATTTTGGGCAGTTGTGCATACCTGTACAAGAAAGATTCTGCTGACGGAAGGGCATTTATAAACAAGATCAGTGGTCTGGCAATAAAAGAGAATGGTATAAAAGGCAACGGTTTGGGTAAATTCAGTGTCACATACGGAGAGACTCAGGCCAATTACTTTGCACCTTATATTGACGATATAATACATGGTGATTCACCGGGAAAGATTGAACGGGAGAGAATGATAGCCGATTGTCCTGAATATGCCTTCAACGAATATATGGAGATAGGTGTGGAATGCGGCATAATAGGCATTACGCTCTTTGTTACACTGACAATTACAGCTATTATCTTTCTGTATAAATCTAAATCCACAGGGTGTTACGGACTGATTGCACTCTCAATATTTGCCATATTTTCATATCCATTCAAGATGGTTGTATTCTGCATATTTGAAGCTCTGTTTATAGCGATGGCAGGAGCAAAGCAAAACAAAAGCGGCAACACTTTAATACCTGTATATATCACTGCAGGCCTGGCTGTTATTATTCTGGCAACAGGATATGGTAAAATCAGAAAAATCCAAAAAGCAGAAAAGATGCTGGAAAATTCCATCGTTCTATACGATCTTAAACACTACGAACCATTCATAGAAGATTGCAGTTCCTTTAAGGACGATTTGTTACATAATTACAAATTCCTGTTTGCACTGGGACAATCACTCAATAAATGTGGTGAATACGAAAAGAGCGATTCCGTACTAAATATAGGCAGTTCTGTCAGTTGCGACCCCATGTTTTGGAATATTATGGGTAACAATGCCACAGCTCTGGGTGATTATGAACGTGCAAAGGAGTGTTACACAAAAGCATTCTGCATGATACCCAACAGATTATATCCTCTCTCACTTCTGGCAAAGTTGTATCATGAAAATGGAGATACAACGGCGTTTCTGCATTTAAGCAACGCCATAAACAGTTTTGTTCCTAAAGTAGAATCAGCACTAACCAAAGAGCTGAGAGAGGAGATAAATTTAATTATTCATGAATCTTATTTACAAAAGCCCGCTCCAACTCCTGCGAGATATTGATAAGGACATTCCGTATAGGAACATTCCTAATGCTCCCAAAAGTGTAAATACTTGAAGTATTGCCATAAATTTATACTATTTGATTAGAAATCAGATACCAATTATATGCCACAAAACATATAAACATCAACAATCCGCTTATTCTGT
>JAGCKJ010000081.1 GCA_017647575.1 Bacteroidaceae bacterium
ATGTTGGCAAAAGCAGATTATCAGTATGAACTTATAAATCCATTCCCTTTTGCACTGCTTAGTAACGATGCCAAAAACGATGAACTAACCGTAATGCCGGCCTTCTCGTGGATGTATAATATGTATGCATTGGCACGCAACACCTGGAAGTTTGCAAATCGTGACCAACGTATCTTTAAGGTGCAGAATATTGAAATTGACACTTTCGCTCCGGATAGCATGGAAGAGTCTATTCAGGCAAGAAAACTGCTTGAAGTTTGGACTGCAAAAGCATATCTGCGTAGCAAAGGCGAATATAAAAATAACATTGAGGAACGCGAACTCAGATTGTTGGGTAACAAACTGCTTAACGGTGACCAAAAAGTGGTGGATGCTCTCGAGATATTGGGTGAGGGTATGGAAAAGAGCAAACGTAAGGTACGTATCCTAAAAGTCTACAAGAGTTATCATGCGTATGGCGATATGATTATGCACTATGCAATAAAGAATGCTCTGAAATGGTTGGAAGATAATCCGGAAGAGACATTCCAGACAATGGCAGAGAAATTGGATAGTGTTCGTCAGCGTGAATGGATGAATTTAGGAGGACAGCTTATAATGATGAACGATATAGAGCAACTCCGTTCCGATATCAACGATGGCGTTCTTAACTCCTGGAAAGAGATTCATAAACGTTATAATGAAATATGGAAGAGTTATCCGCTTGACAAACTGCGTCACGCTTACCTGGCTCTAAAGTTTGTACTTGGAGTAGAGACCATTTCTGACGAAGATTGGACAACTATACTGGATAAGGAGATCGATATTCAGCACTACATAATGGATCAGGTTTACGAAACCCGTAAGAAGGATTATGAAAATCCATTCCGTCGTGCAACATTCCGTTCAGAAGAAGAGATGATAGCTGCATACGGAGAACTGGAAGAGAATAGTTTTATAAAGTTGCAACGTGAAGAGTCAAGACAATGTATAGAACGTATTCAAACTATTAAAAAGAGATTAAATAACTGATTATCAACATAAATACAGATAAGTTATGAATTTGAAAGATCAAAATTATGCACAGTTTGCATTAGTACGTGAAATGATGGACACAGTAGAAACCATCAGGAAATTTGATCCGGATTGCACAAAGCAAATCGCAGAACAGGTAAAACAGGTAGGCAATATCTATTTTACCGGTGAAGGTTCAAGCCGTATTTTCCCGGCAAAGAATTCATTGAGAAAATTCAAACGTTGGGGTATGGATGTCAATATCCAGACAGATGGTTCTTGGCAGTCAAGAGAATATGATTTAAGCAAATATGCTGTATTTTTGGCTTCAAATTCAGGACGTACAAAAGAGGTGACTCTTCTTGCAAAGAAACTGATGGAGGAGGGAAATAATCTTCGTTTTGGTCTTACAGCAAACGACAATACAGTTCTCTCTACATTCTGTAACTCAACACACGTTTTGGGTTGTGGTTGGGAACAGGCTGTAGCTGCAACAAAGAGCGTTGTAGAACAGGCTCTTTACTATGAATCACTGCTTTGGAATTTGCGTGGTGCCGATATGAAAGCAGCATTGGCAGATCTTCCTGAAAAGATAGAACAGGCTCTCGGAATAGAGATCCCTTCTGAAATAGTACAGTGGGTAGAAGAGGCAAATACTATCTATTTTGCAGGTTACAATGATGGTGTGGCAGAGGAACTGACATTGAAGACAAACGAAATTACCCGTCGCAAATCAGATTTCTTAGAGGGAACATACGTGCTGCACGGAATAGAAGAGGTGATGCATAAAAACGACATTATCTTTATGATAGATCCTATTGAAGGTGAATATGAAAAGTTCCAGGAATATCTGGTGGATGGTGCAGGTGTTCGTATTGTGGCAATTTCAGACCACGATACTCCGTTCCCAACTATCAAAACTCCATCGGCCGGCGATATGAATCCATATCTCTTCCTATGTGCAGGTTGGAATCTGTTGGTTGAAATAGGTATTAAGACCGGAATGGATTTAGACCATCCAAATCGTGCCCGTAAAGTAGGAAACGAGTTTATAAAGTAAATACTTGAATGTCATATTTTAGGGCAGGCGCAGATAAGGATTTACGCCTGCCTTATTTTTTTGTTGAAAACTTCTTTTATCAACATAGTATGTTGCAATCTTAATTTACTAACTTTGCCTTTCGGGCAGACAAATCTGCCTCTCTATAACATTATAAATATATGGCAAAAAAAGATTTGAAAAACGAACAGATTTCAGCTCAGTCACCAATTAGTGAAAAGCTGAAGGCGTTACAGGCTGCTACAGAGAAAATTGAGAAGAGCTTTGGTAAGGGTTCAATCATGAAACTTGGCGAAGAGAATATCGAAGCAGTCGATGTAATTCCCACAGGTTCTATCGGGTTGAACGCAGCACTTGGTGTAGGCGGTTATCCACGTGGTAGAATAATTGAAATCTATGGTCCTGAATCTTCCGGAAAAACTACACTTGCCATCCACGCAATTGCAGAAGCTCAGAAAACCGGTGGTATAGCAGCATTTATTGATGCAGAGCATGCTTTTGACCGTTTCTATGCTGCCAAATTGGGTGTAGATATCGACAACTTGTGGATATCTCAGCCCGATAATGGTGAACAGGCGTTGGAGATAGCAGAACAGCTTATCCGTTCATCGGCTATAGATATCATAGTAATCGACTCAGTTGCTGCACTTACTCCAAAAGCAGAAATAGAGGGCGATATGGGCGACAACAAGGTTGGTCTTCAGGCTCGTCTTATGTCACAGGCATTGCGCAAATTGACATCGGCTATTAACAAGACCAATACAACCTGTATCTTTATTAACCAGTTGCGTGAAAAGATTGGCGTGATGTTTGGTAATCCAGAAACAACTACCGGTGGTAATGCACTTAAGTTCTATGCATCTGTACGTCTTGATATACGTCGTGTTACACAGTTAAAAGATGGCGATGCAGTAATAGGAAATCAGGTGCGCGTAAAGGTTGTGAAGAACAAAGTGGCACCTCCATTCCGTCGTGCAGAGTTCGATGTAATGTTTGGCGAGGGTATCTCTAAAGGTGGTGAGATAGTTGATTTGGGTGTAGAATATGGCATTATCAAGAAATCTGGTTCCTGGTTCAGTTATGACGATACCAAATTGGCGCAGGGACGCGATGCAACTAAACAGCTTATGCTTGACAATCCGGAATTGGCAGAAGAGATAGAAGAAAAGATAATGGCTGCCATTGCAGGAGGCGAACAGGAACAGGATTTTTAACTGAGAGATTCAGATATTGTTTTAGTTTTGACCGGCATTTATTGTCGGTCAAACTTTTTTTCTGCCAAATAGTCATAAAACTGACATAAGCAGTGCGGTTTTTGCTTTTGGCACTGCATTTGCTTTAACTATGGTGTGAAACAATCGCCGCAAGGTGAAATAAAAAAGGTAATAACAATTAAAAGATAAAATTATGGGAAAGATTATTGGTATCGACTTAGGAACAACAAACTCTTGTGTTGCCGTATTTGAAGGTAACGAACCTGTTGTAATTGCAAACTCAGAAGGTAAGCGTACCACTCCTTCAGTAGTAGGTTTTGTTGATGGTGGTGAACGTAAGGTGGGCGATCCTGCAAAGCGTCAGGCTATCACCAATCCACAACGCACTATCTTCTCAATCAAGCGTTTCATGGGTGAAAACTGGGATCAGGTACAGAAAGAGGTATCTCGCGTTCCTTATAAGGTAGTAAAGGGTGACAATAATATGCCACGTGTTGATATTGACGGTCGTCTTTATACAGCTCAGGAAATCTCTGCAATGATACTTCAGAAGATGAAGAAGACTGCAGAAGATTATCTTGGACAGGAGGTGACAGAGGCTGTTATCACTGTTCCTGCATACTTTTCAGACTCACAGCGTCAGGCTACTAAAGAGGCTGGTCAGATAGCAGGTCTTGAAGTAAAACGTATTGTAAACGAACCAACAGCTGCTGCTCTTGCATACGGTATTGACAAAGCTAACAAGGATATGAAGATTGCCGTATTCGACCTTGGTGGTGGTACATTCGATATCTCAATTCTTGAATTTGGTGGCGGTGTGTTCGAAGTTTTGTCAACCAATGGTGATACTCACCTTGGAGGTGACGACTTTGACCAGGTAATCATCAACTGGTTGGTAGAAGAGTTTAAGAACGACGAAGGTGCAGATCTGACAGTATATCCTATGGCATTACAGCGTCTAAAAGAGGCATCAGAAAAGGCTAAGATTGAACTCTCATCATCTACATCTACAGAGATCAACTTGCCATACATTATGCCTGTAGCAGGTATTCCACGTCACTTGGTAAAGACTCTTACACGTGCTAAATTTGAACAGTTAGCTCATTCACTTATCCAGGCTTGTATTGAACCTTGCCGTAAAGCTATGAGCGATGCAGGTCTTAGCAACACTGATATTGACGAAGTAATCCTGGTGGGTGGTTCAAGCCGTATTCCTGCTGTTCAGAAGGTAGTAGAAGATTTCTTTGGTAAAGCTCCTTCAAAAGGTGTTAATCCTGACGAAGTAGTTGCAGTAGGTGCTTCTATTCAGGGCGCTATCCTAAACAAAGAGGGTGGAGTAGGCGATATAGTACTTCTTGACGTTACCCCTCTTACCATGGGTATTGAGACTCTTGGTGGCGTAATGACAAAGCTGATTGAAGCGAATAGTACTATCCCTTGCAAGAAGAGTGAGGTGTTCTCAACTGCAGCTGACAATCAGACAGCAGTAACTATCCATGTGCTACAGGGTGAACGTCCTATGGCAAGCCAGAATAAGTCAATTGGTCAGTTCAATTTGGAAGGTATTGCTCCTGCACGTCGTGGTATCCCTCAGATTGAAGTAACATTCGATATTGATGCCAACGGTATTCTTAAGGTATCTGCAAAAGATAAGGCTACCGGTAAAGAGCAGGCTATCCGTATTGAGGCTTCAAGTGGTTTGAGCCAGGAAGAGATTGAACGTATGAAGGCA
>JAGCKJ010000082.1 GCA_017647575.1 Bacteroidaceae bacterium
TACTCGCTGGATCTATGAATTTAGATGGAGCTTCTGGAGAAAATATTACTTGGGGTGATGAGTTTGACCCATGGAACTAATAGGAGATAAGATTATGAAAAGACAGTTTGTTATTATCGCTGCCGCAGTTGCAGCATTCTTCGCAGTTTCATGCGTAAAGGAAACTCCAGTAGAGACCCCAAATACTGACGCACCAGCAGAGGTGGCAATGAGAGAAGTCACTATCAATGCTTCTATTGACCCAGAGACAAAGACTTCATATGATGCTGAGGGCAAGTTCTCTTGGACTAAGGGAGATCAGATTTCAGTACTTTGTTCAGATGAGGCAGTACATACATTCACTGCAACATCATCAGGAGCATCAACAACATTTACGGGTTTGTTGCCAGATGGTGTAACACTTGGAGGTCAAGCTTTTTTCCCTGCCAATGAGAATCATGCAAAAAATTCATTCTATCTTGCTGCAAATTCTGATGCTCTTGATGCATCCCTTCCTATGGTAGGAACAAAGACTGAGGGTAATAGTTATGAATTTGCTCATTGCTCAGGTGGATTCCAGTTCACTATCAGAAATATACCATCAGAATATACTGTACTAGGAGCAGAGTTTGTTACAAGTTCTTTAAAGATTAGTGGAACTTACGAGGTTTGGCATGATGATAACGGCAAGTATGTTTATGGAGTATATGGCGCAGCTGATGACTCTGAGAAAAAGTATTCATGCAAAGTAACTGTCTCTGATGGAGAGGCAAAGGTTTATCTCCCTTATGGCATAGGTGGTGATCTCTGGGGAACAACTACGGTTAAGCTTGTTGGTTACAATGAAACGGAATCCAAAGACTTATTCTCAAAGGATATTAAGCTTGGTGGTAAGGTGCACGGCAGAGCTGTTGTGATTCCTGTGGCACCACTTGTGTTGCCGGCAGATTTGACAAAGATTGATTGGACAGATAGCGGAGTTAATACTTATGATTTGCCAGGAAAAGCAAGTTCTAGTAGACAGGCTCTCAGACAGGTCAAGGTAGTTGCCGACAAATACTACCTCTATGCTCGTCTTGTAGCTTCTGCCGAAAAGTTGACTTCTACAGCATCTGATTATTTTGGATTATTCATGTATGATAAGATAGATGGTTCAGGAGATGGCTATTATGGATGGAACAACAACGCTGCAGGAGATAATGAGTATAATGGCGAACATGCAGGTACTTTAAATCTTACAGATTATAGCGTTGCACTCACCGTGAATAAAACAACAGTCGATGTTACCACGGTTGTTAATGGTGATGAAGTGATATGGACTTTGGCAATTCCTCGAACTGCACATACAAATCTAGCAGCGGCAAGCGTAAACATTACATTCCTTACATACGCAGGCTATACTCCAACTGGATCCGTTCCAGAGAAATATGATCCAATGATGGTAGTGACTCTTCCATAATTTCAATTAGGAAAGGTTTGATAATATGCAGGACAGAATTCGAAAGAGTTCTGTCCTTTTTATATATAAAAAAAGCAGACAATCGGGGGATTGCCTGCCAAACCATTTTCCGGAGTTTAGCAAAGTTAATAAAAAAGAAGATTGGTTGTTCCGGGGAAATTAACAATTTTAAAAAATCTTGCTCTGAATGTGTTAAAATGGTGATTTTGACTATTGTTTATTAATAAATAATAAATAATTTTGTTGAA
>JAGCKJ010000083.1 GCA_017647575.1 Bacteroidaceae bacterium
ATCTATATACGATGTTACAGCCATTAAAGCATCTACATTGTCGCTGTTCCTGAATTCTTCTATATACGCTTTAAATCTGGCTGTACTGAATACTGTATCTACGGTTGACAGACAGAATTTCTCTGAATCCAGCAATTCTGACAATTCATAAAAGCTGTGCATAGAACCTGGCGTATTCCTGACACAAATATCCAGATTGTATTTACCGACAAGTTCCTGTAATCTTTGAAAAACTGATCTGTTATCCTGATTTACAATTATAGCTATCTTATCTGCACCGCATTCCGTATAGATTGACAACAACCGTTCAACCATTGAGACTCCCAAAAGAGGCACCAATGGTTTGGGAAGAGTGGCACCTTCGTATGCCAGTCTGCTTCCCTTTCCTGCTGCTATAATTGCAAACTGCATCTATCTGCTTTATGCTTCGTCAGGAGTATCCAGTTTCAGCTTGTCGCTGTCATCACGACGGTCAAAGAACTGCTTCTTCAACGGGTTTCTGCTTATCTGATACTCTATTGCTCTGCGTTTAAAAATATCAAGCGCTGCGAATATTGCCTGACGCAGTGAATTTTCGTCTGCAACACCTTTGCCTGCTATATCGTATGCTGTACCATGGTCCGGCGATGTACGTACCACAGGAAGACCTGCTGTAAAATTCACACCGCTGTCCATTGCGATGGTTTTCAATGGTATAAGTCCCTGATCATGATACATTGCAAGTACTGCATCAAACTTACGATAATCGCCACTACCAAAGAATCCATCTGCTGAAAAAGGACCAAAACATTGAATATTGGCAGCAACCATTTCATCAATAGCCGGCTTTATAGCATTCTGCTCTTCGTCACCAATCAGTCCGTTATCACCTGCGTGCGGATTCAAAGCCAAAACTGCAATCTTTGGTATCTCTATTCCAAAATCATATTTCAGAGAGGTGTGCAACTGCTGAATCTTTTCTGCAACCAGATCCTTTGTTATAAGTGAAGCCACTTTTGATATTGATTCATGTATAGTAACCAGTGCCACCTTAAGCGCATCATTCATAAGAATCATCAACGGTTTGTCACCTTCGCCAAGTTTTGCAGCTATGTATTCAGTATGTCCCGGGAAATTAAATTCTTCTGAATGGATGCTGTTTTTGTTGATGGGTGCCGTTACAAGCACATCAATCATGCCATCCTTATACTCCTGTACAGCTCTTTCAAGAGCCTGAAAAGCTGCCTTGCCACTCTCTTCAGTTGGAATTCCAAAATCCACCTTCACCTCTTCTGCATTGCAGTTCACCAGATTCAAACGTCCGGCCACAGACTGATCTGCATTATCTACTACATTGAAATTTGTCTGTGAACCCACCATTTTGCGGTGATATGTTGCAATCTTAGGCGATCCATAGAGTATTGGAGTACATAAATCAAACATTTCAGGATCCGCAAAGACCTTCAGGATAATTTCGTAGCCTACACCATTTACATCGCCTTGTGTAATACCTACTCTGATATTGTTATTCATAATTGTATCTATTATTCTGGAACAATTGTTACCTCTTCAATTCCATAGCTAAATTTTTCAACCTCCTTTTCATCAGGAAGTGTAAGTGTATATAAAGCCGCCTCCATTCTGCGCATCAAATTACGTTTGTCATCACCTGGAGCATATACAAAAGCTTCAACAACCACCACTTTCTGATTCTTTTCATCCACTCTCGATATTGAGACAAACGGACCACCCATATCGTAGTTTTCCATCTCCCAAAGTCCTCTTGCTATCTGCGCATATTGACCCTTTACTTCAGCATCTCTAACTGACACAAAACGGTGTGCTGTTGTCATATACTGATTTTTGTTTGGGCCTGGGATATGCCTCTTCATTACAGAGTCGCGCTTAGCAAAGAAATACTCCTTTGTAAATGTATTTACATCAGTGTATGGATATGAGTAGATTACAAAGTTCATATCCTTTTCACCTTTGCTGGTAGCAGCCCAGAAGAAATTCTTTGCTGTCTTGGTCTTGGTTAATTCCTGTGGAATCCATACATCACAGTCAAACAGAGAATCTACTTTCTGAGATACAAAAAGGTTATGTTTCTTCTTCAGAAGTTCTATTTCTCTGTTCAATTCCGCTTTTGTAAAGAAGTCTATGATACTCTGTCCGTTTTCAGCTACAAATTCCTTAAACTGCTTTGCGTCCTTTGCCTGAATGGTCATAACCATCTGTGGTGATGCATACAGATCTCTTGAAAACTTTATTTTTCCTTGAGAATATATGCCATCTACATTTACTATGATGATATTTCTGCAATAGCGCAATGTTCTGTGGAAATCATTTGCTGACACCTTTGAAATGCTGAACGATGGTTCAGACTGAGGCAAACCGGGAACATCATCTTCGAGTACCTCTCTGAGAGCATCGTATGCACCATTACCGAAATCTTCACCATCTGCTACCACTAAAATTTCGTATGGAATACCTGATGATGCAGGTGTTAATATGGTCTTTCTGCTTGCTTTTTTTGTTTTAGCAACAGCAGCGGCTTTATTACCGCCATTACCATTATCACTACTCTCTTTACAACCTACCATCACCAATGGCAGAATTGCAATCATTAAACTGAATAAATTTTTAATCTTCATAGTTTTGTATAATTAGTGTTGTTTAATTGTACTCAACATTCCGCATGCAGCCCAAATATCTTCGCCTCGCGATGCCCTGATAGTGGCAAAAAGACCGTGCTGTGTAAGATAATCTCTGAACTTAACAATATCGTCTTCTGCTGTTGGACGTAACGGACTATCCGGAATAGCATGAAAACGTATAAGGTTAATTCTACAACTGAAACCTTGCAACAACGTCAAAAGTTCTTTTGCATCGGCAATAGAATCGTTCACACCTTTGAACATTGTATATTCAAAAGACAATCTACGCTGATGCGCAAAATCATAGCGTTTTAAAATCTCCAGCATTTCGGTCATAGAAAAAGCCTTTTCTGCCGGAATAAGTTCACGTCTCTTTTC
>JAGCKJ010000084.1 GCA_017647575.1 Bacteroidaceae bacterium
AAATGTATAAAGATTACCTTCACGCTTTACCAAATTCAGTGGTTCTACGCTTACAATCTTCTCCTTACCATCAACATTTGCAACAGTAACCATTTCTATACCTACAGCATCTTCCAGTCCCTTTTCGTCAACCACATATCTTACCTTATATGGCTTACCGCTTTCAAACTGACCCTGCTGGATGCATTCGCTCTTCTCAGAAGAAACTATCTCAATAGAATCCCAACGCTCAGCTACAATCTCTTTCCACAATGCAATCTCCTTTGCTTTTGCAAAGTTATTCTGCATAAGATCCTTTGCACGATTTGCCATCTTGCAATAGAACTTATCATAATAATCGTCAAGTTGACGTTTCATTGTATAGTGAGGAGCTATCTGAGCCATTGAATTCTTCATAACCTTAACCCACTCTTCTGAGAAGTCTTCTGCATTCTTCTTGTAATACAATGGAACTATCTCATTTTCAAGCAAGCTGTAGATAGTTGCAGCATCCAGCTGATCCTGATAAGCCTGATTCTGATATGTACGCTTTTCAGTCAATGCCCAACCGGCACCCTTACGATAACCTTCATACCACCAACCATCAAGAACAGAGAAGTTTACAACACCATTCATCAAAGCCTTTTCACCAGATGTACCAGATGCTTCAAGTGGACGTGTAGGAGTATTCAACCAGATATCCACACCAGAAACAAGGCGACGTGCCAGACGCATATCGTAGTTCTCCAGGAAGATAATCTTACCCAAGAATTCAGGTCTGCGTGAAATATCGATAATCTTCTTGATCAATCCCTGACCTGCACCATCGTGTGGGTGAGCCTTACCTGTAAACAGGAACTGAACAGGATAATCAGGGTTATTTACAATCTTAGCCAGACGGTCCAGATCAGTAAACAACAGATGTGCACGCTTGTATGTAGCAAAACGACGACCGAAACCAATGATCAGAGCATTTGGATTGATCTTCTGCATCAATGATACAATTCTTGAAGGATCGCCCTGGTTCTTCAGCCATGTTTCACGGAAAGAGTTACGGATATATTCTACCAGCTTCTCTTTCAGCTGCTTATGAGTATCCCAAACCACCTTATCAGGAACATTGTATATTGCTTCCCAGATATTCTGGTTTGACTGGTCATTCATAAAGTTCTTGTCAAAATACTTGTCATAAAGAGAAGTCCATTCTGATGCAGCCCATGTTGGCATGTGAACACCATTGGTTACATAACCTACATGACTTTCCTGTGGGAAATAGCCCTTCCAGATACCAGAGAACATATCTTTTGACACTTCACCGTGCAACCAGCTAACACCGTTTACCTCCTGACAGGTGTTACATGCAAATGTTGACATACAGAAACGCTCATTTACATCGCCCGGATTTGTTCTACCCATATCCATCAGTTCGTTCCAGCTTATACCCAGCTGCTGAGCATAACCGCTCATGTACTTGCCAAACAGACCTTCGTCAAAATAGTCATGACCTGCAGGTACAGGAGTATGAACTGTATATAGTGAAGATGCACGTACCACCTCCATTGCCTGGTTGAATGAAAGACCCTGCTTAATGTAAGAGGTCAGTCTGTACAGGTTACAAAGAGCTGCATGACCTTCGTTGCAATGATAGATATCCTTTTTAATACCAAGAGCCTCCAGTGTAAGCATACCGCCAATACCCAGAAGAATCTCCTGCTTCAAACGGTTTTCCCAGTCGCCACCATACAGCTGTGAAGTGATAGGACGATCATATTCGCTATTCATTTCATTATCTGTATCAAGCAGATACAAAGGAACTCTACCTACATTTACACGCCAGATTGATGCGTAAACAGTGTAGTTGATAAATGGAACAGCAACAGTCAGTGGCTGACCATTAGCATCCATCACTCTGTCAATTGGCAGACTCTGGAACTGCTGAGCCTCATAGTTTGCAATCTGCTGACCATCCATAGAAAGGCTCTGTGTAAAGTAACCATGACGATACAGGAAACCTACAGCACACATATCAACATTACTGTCAGAAGCCTCTTTCAGATAGTCACCGGCCAATACACCAAGACCACCTGAATAGATCTTCAGAACATGAGTCAAACCATATTCCATACAGAAATATGCTACTGATGGACGATTTGCATTTGGTTTTGTATCTATATATGCACGGAACTTATCATATACGGCATTCATTCTCTCCAAAAGAGCTTTATCCTGTGATAGTTCCTCCAATCTTTCGTAGTTAAGACGCTCTAACATCAATACAGGGTTATGACCAACCTTTGACCACAATTCAGGATCAATATCCCTGAACAGATTCTTACAATCCTGATTCCAAACCCACCAAATATTGCGGGCCATCTCTTCTAGTTTTCCTAAAGCCTCTGGAACACTAGGCTTAACATTAATCTCACGCCAATTCGGCACATTTGCTTTACTAGCTTGAATTTTCATCTTACTTTTATAAATTATTAGTGTTACTTTCTTTTTTTACTATTAGCTACAGCCATCTTATATGCTTTCTCATAATAAGTTATGAAATTGGTCCATAATGCCTTCTCAGCAATATCACCCGCAGCAGTACGAATCTTATCTCTCTTATCGGCCGATAACTGCAACCAGTATATCATAGCCTCCTTTATCTGTAATGCAGCTTCAAAATAGTTGTTATCAGTACGATGTATCACTTCAACACCATCCTTAAGAACTGCATATCTCTTCTTGATGCTATTAACCCACAAACCAAAACCGGCCAGATCGGTAGTAATGGTTGGAACACGGAATGCTGCACTCTCTAACGGAGTATAGCCCCATGGTTCATAGTACGACGGATACAATGCAATATCCTGTCCTATCAGCAAATCATAATATGACATATTAAAGATACCATCATTGCCATCAAGATAACAAGGCGCCAATATTACCTTTATATCATCATCCTTATCGTTTTTGAAACCTGCTGCAGCCATAGCGTTCAGCAAACGGTCATCACGCATATTATGCAACCAATGGGTAACAACCGGCATAGATAGCGGTTCGCTTGCCTTTACCTTTGAATTCACTCTCTCCTGCAAATCCATTCTTGGCTCCTGCACCCAGCCTGGTACATTTATGTATGCCAGCACCTTCTTTCCGGCAGAACGTTCATCGTCACGTAACTGTTTCAGAGATTCAATAAACATATCAAGTCCCTTGTTTCTGAACTCATAACGTCCACCTATTCCCACTATCACTGTATCATCAGTGAAAGTTGCACCGGTCAGTCTGTTTGCCACAGTTAACAATCTCTTTCTGGCTGCCTTACGCTTTTTATCAAACTGCGCCGGTGTTGATGGCAAAAAGCCATTCTCAAAACCATTTACTGTAACTACATCCGGAGTCTTATCCAAAAGCTGAGTACATTCACGCGCAGTCAAATCACTAACAGTAGTAAAACAATCCACTCTATGAGCTGTCTGCTTTTCTATA
>JAGCKJ010000085.1 GCA_017647575.1 Bacteroidaceae bacterium
ATGATAAACTAGAGACACTTACTATATACAGATTTCAATTATAGATTTATTTCATCCCACGGGACCCACGTAGGTGGGGAGAACCGCCGGTGTATTGCTATCACAAATCCAAAAGTTACTTGCGCTCGCTGTGAAAAATGTTCAAGCAAGCTTGACATTTCTCGCTCGCTTATACGTATTTGAATAAATTCGAATATACTTGCGCTCGCTGTGAAAAATGTTCAAGTAAACTTGACATTTCTCGCTCGCTTATACGTATATTTGCACATCAACCCCAAAATTTCTGCAATATGAAACATTTATTACTGTTATTACTACTTGCCGGATGCACAAATATGAATATGCAGCAGAATTCAGAACATTATATATATAAAGGTGTACTACCTGCTGCAGATTGCTCAGGTATTGAATACGAATTAAAGATTGATAACAAGGAGCTAAGCTATACACTTGTTTCAACTTATCTGGATGCAGAAGGAGATGGCAAACACATAAGCTTTAAATCCGACGGAAAAATAGAGATTATCTCCCCATCCGGTATTGACAAATACTACAAATTAGATTCCGCCAATCCACTTGAAGCACTCAATTTCAAGATTATTAATGACACCACACTATGTTTGGTTAATTCAGACCTGGAAATGCCTTCATCGCCGGAAAATTATATAATCAACAGAGTAAAAGAATAGCACAGATAAAGCAATAATGTAAGAATTGGCGTTTTTTTGTAAATTCGCGGTCAATATGGAAAAGTTTGAAACTACAATATTGGGATGTGGTTCTGCAACGCCGGGACTAAAACACTTTACATCATCACAGGTATTGAATATACGCGAAAAGCTATTTATGATTGATTGTGGAGAGGGTACTCAAATTCAGATGAGACGCTCCAAAATTGCATTTGGAAAACTTAACCATATATTCATTTCGCATCTGCACGGCGACCACTGTTTTGGTTTACTAGGAATCGTTTCTTCCTTTGGATTACTGGGAAGGACCTCCCCACTCTTTGTACACGCCCCTGCTGATATGTGGAAGATACTGAAACCAGAACTTGACTTTTACTGTCAGGGCATGGAATACCATGTGGAATTCTGTGGTTTCAATCCAAAAGAGTCTTCAGTTATATATGATGATAAATCTCTGTTTGTAGAGACTATCCCCCTTAAACACCGTATTCCTACAGCAGGTTTTCTGTTCAGGGAGAAGCCCCTGCCCGACCATCTGGATCGCGCTTCGGCAGATTTTTATGGCGTACCTCAATGGGATTACAACCGCATAAAGAATGGTGGTGATTTTGTAACTGCTGATGGAAGAACCATTCCACACAGCATGCTGACCAAGCCGGCCGGCACACCTCGTAGCTATGCCTATTGCTGCGACACAGAATACAACCCAGCCATGATAGAACAGATAAGCGGGGTGACCACCATATATCATGATTGCACATACAGCAAAGCCGATTCAGAGCGTGCAAAAAAGCATTTCCACAGCACTGCCGAAGAGGCTGCCCGGACAGCAGTTGCTGCCGGAGCAAAAAGTTTGATTCTGGGACATTTTTCTGCACGATATAATAATGAAGAGATACTTCTGAACGAAGCCAAACAAATCTTTAAAAATTCTTATTTAGCCAAAGAGAATGCCACTTTTTGCGTGGAATAACAGAAAATTGGTGTAAATTAGTCACCGAAATACAGCCGTACTATTTGACATGGAACTATTTGACGAATCATCTATACTTAAAATGCTACATAAGGATGAAAAATCCAAGCGTAAGGCATTTGAAAGTATTGTACAAGCTAACAGCGAGCATCTGTACTGGCAGATTCGTCAGATGGTAATGAACCACGACGACGCCAACGATGTACTGCAAAACACATTCATCAAGGCATGGACAAATATTGATTCATTTCAGGCAAATTCAAAGATTTCCACCTGGCTGTACAGGATTGCCATTAACGAAACACTAACATTCCTGAACAAACAGCGAAATGCAACTTATATTGACATCGATGATCCGGAAATAAGTGTTGGTGACAAATTGGAAAGTGACCCATATTTTGACGGCAACGAAACGGAGAAACAACTTCAGGAAGCAATTGCCACTCTTCCGGAAAAACAGCGACTTGTATTCAACATGAAATACTTCGATGAAATGAAATATGAAGATATTTCCGAGATACTAGGAACCAGCGTAGGAGCCCTGAAAGCGTCATTTCACCTGGCAGTCAAAAAAATAGAAGATTTTTTCAATAAAATAGATTAAACCTTTCAAACCATTTTTTGTCAAACAAACGAATGAAAAAGGAAGATAACATATTAAGCAGATGTGGTAATAGAATGCCATTTACAGTTCCGGAAGGTTACTTTGATAACCTGACAGAAAGTATCATGGCAGCACTACCAGAGCAGACTGTTCAGAAAGAGCAGCCTCGTATTATCACTCCGTGGAAGCGTGTCAAGCCGTATCTATACGCTGCTGCAGCTTTCATTGGCGTACTCTTCTTTGTGAGAGTAGCTTCTTATGAAACTACTGATGCTGATCATTCATTAGCTTATGAAGAAGATGTTTACTATTCAGACGAATACATAGATTCATTCTTTGAAACAGCTATGATTGATGACTATACTTTATACTATTCATTCATTGATTTCAACTGATTTATGAAACGACTTGTTTTTTCAGCAATTGTCTCTTTTGTTGTATTATCACTCTTTGCACAGAACAACAGACCCAATTTCAATCAGGCTGATGTACAGCGTACACAACAGCACTGGTTTCAACAGGGTACAAACCAACAACAACCCAGACCTGATGTAGGTAATGCCAACAACAATGGAGGTCAGAGATTTTCTATTGACGAATACAGAAAAAGACAGAAAGATTTCTTTACAAAAAGAGCAAATCTCACAGAACAGGAAGCAGAAAAATTCTTTCCAGTTTACAATGAACTGCAGCAGAAAAAGATGCAGATAAATCATCAGTCAAGACAGGCTGCTGTCAGACAACAGCAACCTCTTAACGAAGAAGAGTGTTTAAAGGCTATAGATGCTTTAGCCGATGCAGAGATACGTATTGCCCAGTTGGAAAAGGAGTATCTGGAGAAATTCAAAAAGATTCTCCCTGCATCAAAAATTCTTGCCATTCAAAGAGCAGAAGACCAATTTAACAGCGAATTGGTAAAGGAGATGCAGCGAAGCAGACCAAATACCCCCGCTACTAATAGGCCATCAGCAAACATGCCTCAGGGAAACAGACCGAATGTATCCAGATAATAAGAGATAAAAAAAGTTCCGCCACAAAACGTAGCGGAACTTTTTTATTGATTATCTTTTCAAAGATTTTTGCTTTTAGCCTCATTCCAGAGATTATCCATCTCTTCCAGCGTCATATCCCTTAGATTTTTACCCTGTTCTATCGACTTTTCCTCAACATAGTTAAACCTGCGCATAAATTTACGGTTGGTCTTTTCCAGAGCATTATCAGGATGTATCTTATACATTCGTGCCACATTGATTATAGAGAACAGCAGATCGCCAAGTTCAGCTTCGGCATTCTCACTGTTTCCTGCTTCAAGTTCCACCTGCAATTCTTTGTATTCTTCCATCACTTTATCCAGAGCACCCTGCGGATTATTCCAGTCAAAGCCCACATGAGAAGCTTTTTCCTGCATTCTGAAGGCCTTGATTAAAGATGGCAGAGCATTAGGAACACCTGCCAGAACTCTCTTATTTCCACCCTTCTCCTTCAGTTTTAGCTGTTCCCAGTTCTGCAGTACCTGTCCCTGACCATCTACCTGAGTATCTCCAAAGACATGTGGATGTCTGTAAATCAGTTTATCACAAAGGGCATCACACACATCCTTTATATCAAAGTCCCTGGTTTCGCTGCCTATCTTTGCATAAAAAACCACATGCAAAAGCAGATCACCCAACTCCTTGCGAATCTCTGCTTTATCGTCTTTCATCAGAGCATCACACAGTTCAAAAGTCTCTTCTATTGTATTTTCTCTAAGTGATTCATTTGTCTGTACCCTGTCCCATGGACACTTCTCACGCAGTTCGTCCATTACATCCAGTACACGGGCAAATGCCTTCATCTGTTCTTCTCTTGTATGCATATCAAAATAATTTAGCACAAAATTACAAATAAAAGCATTGGTTTAATCAGAACTAAGCCAATAATAGCAGAAAAATGAGTAACTTCGCAACAATTTTATAGATTAGGTGAATTATGGAATTAGCAAGCAAATACAACCCGGAAGAGGTAGAAGGAAAATGGTATCAGTACTGGATGGACAACAGACTGTTCCACTCTACTCCAGATAGTCGTGAACCATACACTATAGTTATCCCACCACCAAACGTTACAGGTGTGTTGCACATGGGACACATGCTCAACAACACTATACAGGACATCCTGGTTCGTCGCGCCAGAATGATGGGTAAAAACGCTCTATGGGTACCGGGCACAGACCATGCATCTATTGCAACCGAAGCCAAGGTTGTAGGCAGACTGGCAGCACAGGGCATTAAAAAGAGCGATCTGACTCGTGAAGAGTTCCTGAAACATGCATGGGAA
>JAGCKJ010000086.1 GCA_017647575.1 Bacteroidaceae bacterium
ATACGAAAATATCACATATTGGGACTATAATTGGCGTAAGGGTGGGCTTACTGCACGCAGGGCTGAAATTATAAAAGAGAACGATTTTTATAATCAGCGTTACTGTGGCTGCGAATTCAGTATAGGTCATCTGAAAGATAGTAAACCGCTTATCCGTAAGGCAGTAAAGGAGAGAATTACTGCTATGTCTGAATCGGATAAACAGAGAGAAGCAGATGCTTTATTCAGCTATCTGGAAAATTCAGAACAGGTAAGAAACAGCAAAAAGATACTCCTGTATCACCCAATGGCAGATGAAATAGATGTAATGAAAGCTGTGCGGAAATGGGCAGAGACCAAAGAGATATATCTGCCATCAATTGAGGGCGATGATATTGTGGTAAGACGCTATGAGAATCAGAATGATTTAAGGACAGGCAGGTATGGTATTCTGGAGCCTGCAGGTGCTGTGCTGGAGAATCCTGAAGAGATAGATCTGGTGGTTGTGCCAGGGCGTGCTTTCGATATCCGCGGATACAGACTGGGGCGTGGCAAGGGTTATTATGACAGGCTGCTGCCAAAGATGAGAGCTGTAAAAATAGGTGTCTGTTTTGACTGTCAGTATATGTTCCGTGTGCCGACAGATGAATATGATGTGCCTATGGATTATGTGGTTTGCAGAAAATTGACAAAGAAATGATATTCTGGTATTCAGGCTGTGGAAACAGCAGGTTTGTGGCCGAACAGCTGGCTGCAGGATTAAATCAGGAACTGATATTTATACCTGAAGCTGAGCGTAGTGGCAGTGAGATAGAGATTAATGGTGATGAGATGGTGGGCTTTGTCTTTCCCATATATGCGTGGGCTGCTCCAAAACTGGTTACCGATTTTATCGCTAAGATTCGTTTTGCAAAGAGACCTGAATATCTGTTTGCTGCAGTAACCTGCGGCGATGAAACAGGTTATACATACCGTACTTTCAGCAGGTTTTTACAGAAGCAGGGTGTTATTCTGGATGCTTTCTTTTCATTCAAGATGCCCGAAACATATATCAATCTGCCAGGTTTTAAACTGGATACTCCGCAGAGCGAAAAGAGTAAGATAGATGCAGTTAAAGAGCAGTTGCCTGATGTGATAACATCAATCTCCAAAAGAGATAGAGGTAACTTTGATGAACTGAAGGGTGGGGCACCATTCCTGAAAAGCTATATGCTGAAACCGCTCTTTTACGGATTGCTTATTTCTGACAAGCCTTTCAATGTGAATGACAGCTGCAACGGATGTGGCAGGTGCGCCAGAGAGTGTCCGCTGCAAAATATAAATATGGTGGAAGGCAGACCTGTATGGAATGGTAACTGCACAAACTGTATGAGCTGTTATCATCATTGTCCGAAGAATGCCATTAACTTTGGCAAACAGACCTGCGGTAAAGGGCAGTACTATTTTAACAGACCACAAGCTACAGCCAACGAAAAGAGAGAGTGAAACCAAAGTTCACTCTTTTTTACTTTTTATCAGGATGCTTCAGAAGATATAAGGTTTGCTAAACATTCTGAATGATGATATGCAGGTATTGGTAAATGCAGTAATATTGCCGGACAAAACAAAACATTATTGAAATTATGAAAAGAGGATTTTACGGAATGGTTGTGTTGTTCGCAACATTCCTGGTGGCAGGCTGCAACAAGGAGGACAATTTGAATATTGTCACTGCCGATTTTACAGAGTTTATAGTTGAAAATCAGGTTGATACGGCTTACATCAACCTTGATGAAAAAAGCGTTACGGTTTTTGTAAGTGATTCTGCTGCAATGCGTAACGTTAAGGTGATTGATTATAAGGTGACCAATAATGCTAGTCTTAATCCGCATATTGCGCTCGGCGATACATTGGATCTAACAGAACCATTGGTAGTTTATCTGCAAACCAGACAGGAGTATATGTGGATTATAAAGGCAGAAATGGTGGGTGTTGATCCTATAGAAACGGGTACAGTTACAATCCCAAACATGAATTTTGACCATTGGTATCTGCAGGACGATAAACACTGGTATCCTGATAAGGATTTATCTACAGAAAACTACTGGTGGGATACAGGCAATAAGGGCGCAAACCTGTTGGGACCAAAGAATCCTACAAGTCCCGAAACTAGTTTTGTGGTTTCAGGTACAGCAGCCAAACTCCATTCAACCACGGTTATGGGTGTGCTGGCATCGGGCAGTATCTTCCTGGGCAGATATGTAAAGACATCGGGACTTGGTGCTGTACTCTCTATGGGACGGGATTTTGACAGTCGTCCTGTAGCGCTTAAAGGGTATTACTGTTATCATCCGGGCATTGTGGATAAGGTAAAATCTCCTTACGGAAATATGGAGGGTAAAAAGGATTACTGTTCTATTTATATCGTTTTAGGCGACTGGGAAAATCGTGTGAAGATAGATACCAATGAAAAGATTTTTCTGGATATAGAGAACGATCCGCATATAATTGCATACGCAGAACTATCTACAAACGAGGATAGTGGCAGTGAGTATCTGCCGTTCAGATTGCCTTTGGAGTATAGGGATGACCGTATTCCAACGCAGATACTGATAGTTGCATCGTCCTGTAAATATGGCGATTACTTTACAGGCAGTTCAAACAGCGTTCTCTATTTGGATGAATTCTCTTTTGAATATTGAACTATTTTAGGGTAAACAGATAGGTAGTTACAGAGTTTGGTGACAACTGAACTCTGTAAATGCCGTTTTCCATTTTCAGGTTCCTGCCTGTAATGTTCCAGTGTTCGCCATCAGCCATTGAACCGCTGGTACGTATCTCTGTTACAACTGCTTTGCCATTGTGGAAATCTGCAAGGTTAATTGTTGCCTCCTGTGTGCCTGCAGTGGTATTGGTGCAGACAACTGTAATCTGCTTTCCTTTCCTGTCTATGGCAGCTATTGACTTTATGCCGCTGTTGCGTTCTGTAGCACAGGTAATCAGACTTGACCCCGGGCGAATGTATCTGCTAAACTGACCAAAGGCGTAATATTTCTGTGTAAGGACCACCTCTTCTGTATCGTGGTTTGCGTATGCTGTACCCCAGAAACCACCATTTGTGTTCAATGCACCCTTATCCTGACGTCCTTTGTAACCCTCCTTGGATACGTGAGTGTCAATTACCTGCCACAGTACCCATGCCGATGGCTTGAGAGCAGAGATATCGGTAATAATCTTTTCTGCCAGCCATAATGCTGCAGACATTTCGCCGGCATCAGTTCCAGCTGTACCATTTCCATCCACTTCACTCATCCAGAGGTTTATGTTTTCCTGTTTTGCCAGTTGCCCCAGTTCGCGTATGCCGTTGGTCCCGTATGTATGTGCGCTGATTCTGTTTATTGCAGCACGGGCTTCGGGTGTCATTAGTCTGATCTCTTCTATCTGCTTGCCGGGGTTGGTTTCATCGCTTGCAGTAAGAACAATGTTATCTATGCCATATCTTGTCAATGCTTTTTTTGTTTCAACCAGAAGTTTTGATTGCGATTCTCCTGCATCTATGTGGCAGCCCTCCTGTTTGTAGTTGAATGCCGGCCAATAGTTGGTGTTGGGTTCGTTCATTGGTGAAATACTCCTGACATCCAGCCTGAGATTCTTCATCATATAGTGTGTAACGTGAGCTAGATATTCGGCAAAATCATCGTATGCATCGGCACGGATATTGTCTTCTTCGGCCTTAAAGTTTCCGGTGGAACAACCGCTTACGGTCATAAAGTATGGTGGAGAATTTGAAAATACCTCAATGTAGGCTTCCTGACCTGCAGCCCTGGATGCAGCCTTTAATACATTCAGCTGGCGGAAATCGGCATTGTAATCATATTCGTATTCTCCTGTTGCAGCATTGTAGTACTGCCAGCCGGGTACATCGGAATCGGTACGGGTAATGTGGTTGTGAGTGGGGTCATCGCCACCTCCTATGTTGTAGCGCATGATGTTCAGACCAAGTCCCTCTTTTTTGTCGAAGAAGAGTCTGGCAGATTCTTTTGTAAGGGTGGGGTTGTAGCCTATACGGTTTGCCCACCAGCAGAGTGATGTGCCCCAACCTTCCCAACTTGCATTGTTGGTGGTTATAATGTTCTCTTTTGATACCTTTATAGTGGTCTGCGAAAAGCTGACTGTTGATGCTAAAAAAGCAATTAATAGTGATAATATCCCTCCTTTCATATCAATAAGGTGTAGTTTATATCCGCGAATATACTCTATTTGGGTTGAAAATAGAGTGGGGAGGCTAAAAAACATTGAAAAATAGGCTACTAATTTGTATATGAAAAATAAATGTACTACTTTTGCGGTCGCAAATTTTATTAATAATTAATTCATAATCAAAACAAATTATGATTCAGTACGAAACCGTTTTCATTTTAACTCCCGTTTTGTCTGACGCTCAGATGAAGGAAGCGGTAGAAAAATTCAAGGGCATTCTTACTGCAGAAGGTGCTGAGATTGTCAATGAAGAGAACTGGGGTATGCGTAAACTGGCTTATCCTATCGAAAAGAAGTCAACAGGCTTCTATGTGTTAATTGAGTTCAATGCTGAACCTACAGTTATCGAAAAGTTGGAAGTTAACTTCCGTCGTGACGAGCGCGTTCTTCGTTTCTTGACTATCAA
>JAGCKJ010000087.1 GCA_017647575.1 Bacteroidaceae bacterium
ATGATGATATATATAATCGGACTGTTGGACGATTTGTTTGGCTTGTCTGTAAAAATACGTTTTTTCATTCAGATTATTGCTGCATGTTCGCTTCCACTATGTGGTTTGTACTTTACAGATCTGCATGGTCTGTTTGGTATAGATGTAATATCCGTAGAGATAGGGGTTTTAATGACTGTATTATTTACAGTATGTACCATTAATGCTGTCAATATGATAGACGGTATTGATGGGCTGGCCTCCATTTATGCGATGCTTTGTCTGTTATGTTTTGGCTATTGTTTTTGTGATTCTGCTAATTTGATATACGGATACATCGCAGCGGCAATGATTGGAAGCCTGGTTGTTTTTCTTTGCTTTAATCTGTTTGGCAGTATAGAAAAGAAAACAAAAACGCACATGGGAGATAGCGGTTCCATGTTGTTGGGCTTTTCCTTGGCATATCTTTCTGTAAAATACATATGCTCGGAGCATGATAGCAGTATTGATGCAGAAGGTCGTGTGATTTTATGTATGTCAATGCTTTTTGTCCCGTGCATAGACCTTTGTCGTGTTCTTCTTGAACGCCTGTTTGCCGGAGAGCATCCATTCAAATCCGACAAGCGACATATTCATTACCAGATAATGTTTGCTGGCATATATGGTCGTATGACATTGCTGTGTGTCATTGCCTTGATGTTGGTGATAGCAATATCCAATCTGATATCGGCATTGCTTGGTTGCTCTGTTACATTGATATTTGTTCTTGATGTGCTTTTGTATTCTATTTTTATGGGATTGCTTACATTGCGCATCCGTACATATAAGAACAGGATGGTGTTGAGAAGCAACCTGCAAGAGAGATTTCTGACACATGCCAAGAGCGCACGCAAGATATGCATACTTACTCCACGCTTCCCTATACCAGAAAACGGTGGTGATGTCTTAAGGATAAACAATATTGCAAGACAATTGAGGGCAGATGGATATGAACTGGTCCTTGTAAGTTTTGTTGAGGATGATGCTCCACACCTGTTTGATGCCGAGCGTATATATAATAAGGTGTATTGTGTTCATCGAAATGTTTTCAATAGCATTTGGCAGTCTGCCGTACACCTGTTTACTGGTCGTCCATTGCAATGTGGTTACTACTATTCTGCACATTACAGACATGTGCTGGAAAATGTTATAAAGAAAGAAAAACCAGATCTGTTCATAGCTCATCTGTTGCGTATGATGCCGTATCTGGATGCGCTCCACCTTCACGACCGCTCAATAATAGAGATGACTGATGCTTTGTCCAAAACCTATTCTTTGAGTTCCAGCAGCAAGGGAAATTGGCTGTTGCGCTTTGTCTACAGACTTGAGAGGCACCTGATTCGTAGAGCAGAACAGTACTCGATGATGTATTTTCCTGTAAATGTACTGGTATCTGATGCTGACGCCCAATATTTGCGCACCATATCACCTCATAACTCCAGCCTTGTTGTTCGCACCAATGGAGTTGATGTCACACAATCTGTTCTAACAGACTATGATCCAAACAAGATAGTCTTTGTCGGCAATATGCGTACATTGCAGAATCAGGATGCAGTCTTGTTTTTTGTACAAGAGATATTTCCCCGTATATTAAGTAAAATACCAGATGCAAAGTTCTATATAGTCGGAGCGCAGGCACCTCCGCGCATATTGGAACTGGCAAGTGACAATATCATCGTGACAGGTTTCGTTGACGACCTGGTATCTACCATTCAGGATGCTGCTGTTGCTGTTGCACCAGTACGAGTGGCTGCTGGCATACAGAACAAGGTGCTTGTAGCAATGGGATGCGGTTTGCCTGTTGTGTTGACTAGTTTGATATCACATGCAATACCAGAGCTTGAAGACGATACGAACTGCATTATCCGTGATGAGGCTGCAACGATTGCAGATTCCTGTATTCGTCTGATGAAGCACACCCAAGAGAGGAATGTTATAGCAAAGGCAGGATATGAATTGGTATGCCAGAACTATACCTGGAAAGAAAAGATGAAAGGATATATATTAGGAAGTTAGAAGCGTTCTCTATTTGTCCGTAAATAATATAGTAAATTTATATAGCAATATAATGAAAAAGACAATAATGCTTGTTTTCGGAACTCGTCCAGAGGCCATAAAGATGTGCCCTTTGGTAAAGGAGTTCCAAAAATATCCAGATGATTTCCAAACTGTGGTATGTGTTACAGGACAGCATCGTGAGATGCTTGATCAGGTTTTGTCCATATTTGACGTAACACCAGACTATGATCTCAACATAATGAAACAAGGACAGGACTTG
>JAGCKJ010000088.1 GCA_017647575.1 Bacteroidaceae bacterium
CTCTAACGAACACGATGCTTTTGCTCATAAGAATGGTGTAGCATATCAGCAGGGACGTGCTCCTCTATATTGGTATCAGAATGAATACTGGATAGCATACTATGCCAAGACATATCTTGGTAAGACCTATTCAAGTCCGGTGAGACTCTCTGTGGCAAACTACCATCGTTTGAGGGATGTATTGGATCATCCGGAATATATGTTTGTGGATTCAATAACAGATACATATTCAGGAAATCATGCAATGTTACGTAATCCAAAGATATATATCAATGATGATGTATATACTGAAAACAGAAATGGTGCTGAGGTTCAGTTGAATGAATTTGACTACCTGATAGAGTTGTATAACAACCATCTGATTTATGGTAAACAGGATGGAATTAAAAAGATAACAGGCAGAAACAACAATGGTCAGATACAGTATGCCAAGAATCTGGAATTTATATTACAGAGTAATGTAGAACCATTGTATTATAAAGATAATGAGTGGAAACTTGGTGACAGTGGTTCCGGTAAAAATTGTTTCCAGGGTAATCTGCATGGCGATGGTTATACAATAGGTGGCTTGACACATTCACTGTTTAATAAGTTATGTGGTAATGTATATAACTTAGGTGTGACAGGTTCGTTTACAGGTGCCGGTATATCAGATAATGGCGGTACAGTTTACAATAGCTGGATATCTACAACTGGCACTCCTGCTACTGATATAGAACCAATTGCTAATGGTGGCATTGTAATCAATTCATATTACAATAGTGCACAGTATGCGGGTAATTATGATAATGATGCAACTGCTGCAACAACACGTGAGTTTGTAAATGGAACGGTTGCATATAATCTGAATGGTTACTATCAGCAGAAACGTAATGATATAGCTAACAATAAGAAACGTAAAGGTAGTGATGGCGCATATCTACAGAATAACGGAGTGTCAGTTTTCCCAACTCTTCAAGAATTTTCAGGATCAGAATCATCATCTTCATTATACGTAGATGAGGATTATGTTGAGGAGAGAATGAAAACCGGTGATTTCCGTTACGAAAAGGGCGAAGTTCCATATCAGGTTGGTGAAATAAGATACGTGGAGGGTAACGAAGACAAAGCAGCGAAATTTGTTCCTCTGTATCCGGATGATTATATCTTCTTTGGACAGAATCTTACATACGGTTTAAGTCAGAGCAAAGAACATGATAATCTACCTGACAGAGTGGCAAAACGTATGTATAACTATTCAAAGACGACGGTAGATAATGTAACTACAAACTATCAGCCTGAACTGATAGATGCAACAACTGTTGCCGATAACCGTGTATTCCGGGTTCCGGTTTATACAGTACAATCTCCAACAGAAGTGGCAGGTGGTGTACATTACAACAGAGATGCTGTATTTGCAGATACATATAATGAAATGGTTATTGACAGAGATGTTACAGCTATAGACTTTACAGGCTATGATGTAAATGCAAAGGATAAGCTCTTTACCAATAGTTTGCTGGATATGCCTGAATTGCGCAGTTTCTATTTGAAGGGTCTTACAAGAAACCTGCTTGTGTATGCTGATGCAGGTAAATCAGATGCTTATACTGTAACTTATAATTTGCTTGACGAAGCTGCCAAAGAACCTGAATTGAATGTGAATTCTGCTAATGGTTATAATACCGTATCTGTAGTTCCTGAGAATGAATATCCTATGTTCCATCTGGTGGGTAAACAGATTAACGTAGGGTACAGGGCTATGTCCGATCAGTTTATTGTGGATAAGCAGAACTTTGCCGCACCAATATCATACAGCTTCAATGATGATTACTATATGTGGTATCAGCGCAGACCTGCTTATTATGCAAACAGCAGTGAAGATGGTTGGGAGGGCTTGATATTGCCATTTACTGCCGATCTGGTAACTACACAGACCAAGGGTGAGATAACTCACTTCTATGGTAATTCAGATAAGGGACACGAATACTGGCTGCGTGGATTCACAGGAGTATCAGATAGTAAAGCTCAATTTACCCGTCCACAGGGTAGTGCTGGTTATGCAAGTTATGAAGGACATAATTCAGGCGAAAAGTATCAGGTAAGCAATAGTTATCTGTATGATACCTACTATAGCAGGAATAACAGCTATGATGCAAATAGGGATGATTACTTTGAGTATTATAACGGTACTCGCACATACGATGATTATCTGTTGACAACTGCAAATATGCCATATATTGTGGCTTATCCTGGTGTAACATACTATGAATTTGATATGTCCGGCAATTTTGTGGCAGAGAATACTGCTACTCCTGCTCCTGCAAAATTGGATCCTCAGGTGGTAACATACGTTTCAGTAAAAGAACAAATAATTAAAAAATATTCAGATTCTGATTTAACTTCTGGAACTAACGAATATATATTATACGGAACGTATTTGAAAGAACCCGTATCAGGTAGCTATAAGATAGACGATGAAGGTTCCGGATTTGCTTTACAGAATGGTAGTACAGAGGTTGCAGAGCCATTCCGGGTATATTTAAAGCGTGAAGCAAATTCTGCTCCAACCAGAGGAGGTGTTCTGGAATACATTCCTATAGGCGGTGAAGCTGATAATATAGCTGAACAGGCACCATTAAGTGGCTTGAATATATACAGCAGAAATAATGTAATATACATAGAATCTGCTCTTGATCATGAAACAATGGTTACAATATATTCAACATCGGGACAGATTATAACAAGAGTGAAGGTAGCTCCGGGAGCTACGGTAAAAGTTCCGATAAGCGCAAATGGAGTATATATAGTGAATAGAAAAAAGATTATAGTTTAACTAGGTATTGTATTGGCCTTTTTATTTGGAGACGATTCCCCCGAAAGTTGCTTTCGGGGGAATTTGTATATTGTTATTTCTCAAAGCTGCTTTTTTGTGGGAAAAGTGATTTCATGAATTCCACCATTCGCCTGCGGTCGCTGTTGGTAGTGCCTTCACCATCGTTCATACATACCATCAGAGGCTTGTATTTCTTTAGAACATAATTGTAATCTTTTGTGTTGACAGGAATACAGCGTGAATAGGATGAGGCCTTTTTCATAATAGCTCTGCCAGTGGCTATCATATAGTATCCTATGTAGCTTCTGTGCATATCGGAGTCGTTACGGAAACGGCTGTATGATGTTTTGCTCCACTCCTGTGTATGGCAGCTGGCTATACACTCCCTGATAATGCTTTTAGAGTACAGGTCAAAACAGTGGTGTGGCGCATACTGAATCTTCTTTCCATATTCTTCTGCAATAAGATTCTGCATTCTGTCAATTTTTATGGCGTAATTACCTTTACGCTTTGCCTTACGTTTGTTGAAACGGTGGCTGTTCAGACGGACAACAGGACGTCCGTCTTCAGAAAAGAGATCTTCTGCCCCTATGTTTCCTGTAAAAAACATATCATCATTTCCCAGAAAGAAATATTCACTCAGTTCATCTATGTTGCAGATGCTGTTCTCTATTGCTGTGGAATTGAAGGTGGGCAGAGCATCGGCAGGCAGTATCTGATTGTGATTGACCAGAACAACTTTTGGGTGTGTGGTGTCAAGCCATTCAGGACACTGACCATCTGTTACTATAAATATGCGGTTAATCCATGGGGCAAATTTTTCGATGGAACGGAGTGAATACTTCAGTTCATCGTTCTCTATCCATCGTGCCTCAATGGTTCCCTGATTTTTAGTTGCACTGCCTAAGTATCTGTCACGTTTGGCCTGCCATGCGGGGTCATTGCCATCTACCCACATATAGACTATATCTACGGGAGTGGTTATCCTGCTTTTTGCAGGGGCTTTCCAGAAATATAGCGGTATGGCGTCAAAAAGCCGCAGGGTGCGCCTGTTATTCTTCTCCTTTATCTTCCACAGACAGATGCCACAAACGGTGTTATGGCTTACTGTGATATTTCTCTCTTTATTGGGTATAGTCAATCCGTTAGCTGATGCGTAGTCAACCATCGATTTATGTGCCTGATACTTCTGTAGCTGTTTGGAGCGGGTCTGTTTTGATTTTACCGTAGAACTGCTGTTCAGTACATATCTGTAGAATAGATCCGGTACTGTAACCAGTCTGCCACTTTCACAGATGGCGCGGAATACAAACATTACATCTTCATACTGAACTCCTTCAGCAAATCTAAGCTCTGTGCGTTCCAGCATCTCTCTGCGATACAGTTTATTTACCGGATGAAATTCAGGTGGGCATTTGCAGATTTTCAGCTTATCATCAGTTGTAGTTATAACTTTGCTCTCCCTGAATTCAATGACTGTTCTGTTACCACCCGGTTTCTCCTTTATTATTCCGCAGATAGCTATATCGGCATTCGCTGTTTTTGCTGCGTTGTACAGGGTTTCAAAATAGTTGGCGGGGATATAGTCATCACTATCTATCATTCCTATATATTCGCCACGTGCAATAGCCATTGCTGCATTTCTTGCTTTACCCTGACGGCCATTTTGCTGATGAATGACTGTTATGCGGCTGTCTCTCTTTGCCCACTCATCCAGAACCTGCGCCGAATGGTCTGTTGAACCATCGTTTACACATATTATCTCAGTGTCTGTAAGTGTCTGCTCTGTGATACTCTGCAAACAGCGTGGCAAAAGTTCCGCTGTGTTATATACGGGGATTATTATGCTTACCTTTGCTGACATACTGCTGCACTATTATATGCCAGTGATAGATCTATCATATTGCCAAACAGCAGGTCTGATTCCGGCAGTCTCTTTGTGTCATATCCGCTTGCAGGGAAGAAGGTCATCTCTCCAAAATAGATTTTGCCATCCACATTGTAGAAATCCACTCTTACAAATGGTATTCCCTTTGACAGTTCTGAAGCCAGTTCAAACATCTTCTCCATATTTGACGGTTTGGGCAGAGTGAATCCTTCCGGAGCCTCTTTGCCTCTTTTGTTGTAGCGTTTCAGATTCCATTCTCTGTCAAAGAAGTAGAATTTGGGGCTTCCGGCCTGTCGGTCTATGCATAGCAGAACAGCATCTACGCTGCCGTTGTAGCAGTAGAATTTGTAGTCAACCAGATCGTCACCCAGATACATTTCTGCAAAGATGCGTTTCTTTACATTCTTGTATGGCCACTCCCTGTAGTTGCGGTGCAGGTCAGTACGCAGTGATTTGTTCAGCTTATTGATGGTCTCTTCCATGTTCAGACTGTTCTTGTCCTTGCATATAATGACACCCTTATTGCCACCGCTGTGGTTAGTTTTTAGTACAAACTGCTGTGGAAGTGTCTCCAGATCTATATCATTTGTACTGTTCCAGACAGCAAGTGTGGGTACTATATATTTTGCACCTATTCTGGCTGCTATGTACTCTTTTACATCAATCTTGTCAACAATGGTGGTGTACTCCGGTCTTCTGTTGTACAGTTTCAGCCATTGCAACTTTTCATTCATTGTAACGGGGTTCTTCAGATTGAGCTTTTTACCTGTCTCAATCTTGTACATCCACTTAACGAACTGTCTGTCCGGAATTATCGGGCTGAATTTTCTAAGCAAATTGCGTCTCATTCTATTGCATCTTTAATGTCCTGAACTGTAACATTGTCCTTGCCAAGAAGGTACTGTATGGTTCGGGCGTTCTCTCTGAAATCAGTTTTTAGCAGTGCTGAAGCAAGTGCAAGTATTCCCTCCTGGATGGATGTATCCAACCCCAGTATCCTGCCTATGGAAATGTACAGGCCCAATCCCATTGGAACATCTTCCAAAAGGTATCTGTGATTTACAAATGATGGTCCTTTGTTTGACGAATCGGCAAACGATTTAAATACTGTCATTGCGTCAATATCCAGATTCTCTTCATTTCTCCATTTTGCCGCTTCAAAATAGTCCAGAGGTTTGCAACCGAACGCCTGGAGCATCTTGTTCTTCTCTACGTCGAAAGATTTGATTACGTTTACTACGGAATCTGTGAATGCCTCTTTATACATCCAGAATTCACCCTTGCTGTACTCTATTCTGGATGCAGAGAAGAGTATTCCTATAGGGTGTACAATCATATTTGGATTATGTATGGCAGATTCCAGAATGTTCTGTCTCAGATATTTTGTGTTTGGGAAACAACCGGAAAGCAGGGAAATTACCCTCTGCTCCTCTCTTTTTGGCCATGCCGATACTGCATTTCTTGGGTTGTAAAAACTAATTCTTACATATTCGGAATTCATTATTCTGCCATTGTATGCAGTGGTTTCCCATTCGCTGTATGTTACGTTCTGCTTGATGTATTTCCTGAAGATAAGACTTCCTAAATAGCCCGGAGTGAGGCAGATAAGCTGACCTTCCTTTACGTATGGAGCTATCAGTGCTGCTATCTGTTCGTGTTGCAGGGTTGTGGTCATCACCATGATAATATCTGCAAACTCTACAGCAACTTTTGCCTCTCTTGTAATGATGGCCGGCTGGGCAAAGTACCGGTTTCCATTGTTGGTGTCGTCCAATACATTATAACCACCATCGGATACTATTTTGTCAAAGAATTGACTGTTTGTTGCAGAGGTCTTTAAAAGTGCCACTTTATGACCGAACTCAATCAATTTTGCTGCGTGTATTAATCCTGCATTTCCGCAACCGATAACAGTTATATTCATATTGCAAAAGCTTTTCTCTTTTTAATGTTTATGACGCAAATTTCGGAATATTTATTGACTTCTGCTAACAATTCATAATAAATGTATCTCCGCGCGTAAACCATTGGAGCTAATTTGTTGTATCTTACAATGATAATTCGTATATTTGCCACAATTTACTTATTTATACGTTTTTAAAAGATGAACATTGTAACAAAAGAGATCCAGCTTCCTGACGGAAGAATTGTGAAGCTGGAGACCGGGAAACTGGCAAAACAAGCCGATGGAGCAGTTATGCTGACTTGCGGTAAGACTATGCTTCTGGCCACTGTATGTGCCGCTAAAGATGCAGTTCCCGGAACAGATTTTATGCCTTTACAGGTAGAGTAC
>JAGCKJ010000089.1 GCA_017647575.1 Bacteroidaceae bacterium
AACAGACGTGAAGTATCGGCACCTATCTCTTTAATTAAGTTACCGAACATAAGCATACCTACCAACGGAACTGCTGTTGGAACCAATATGGCAACTACAGTTGTTACTGCTATTGGGAAAAGAATCTTAAGAAGACGCATATTCTTTATTTCAATCTGCTTACCTCCCAATTTTTCCTGTTCTTTCATATTGATTTTCAATTCTGCCTCACTGCACCATAGTTTTACAACCAATGGAATAATTACAGGCACCAATGCCATATATGAATATGCTGCAATAGCAATAGGACCTAAAAGATGAGGAGCCAGTTTAATGGTAGTAAAGATTGATGTAGGACCATCGGCACCACCAATAATACCCAACGAAGCTGCCTCTTGCGGTGTAAAGCCCAAGAATAGTGCAGCAAAGAATACTGCAAATATACCTAACTGAGCGGCACCACCAAAGATAGAGAGACGCAGGTTACGTATCATAGGGCCAAAATCGGTCATAGCACCTACACCCATAAAGATTATAGGTGGCAGGAAACCTGTCTTAATAAGTCCATAGTAAAGGAAGTTCATCAGACCAAGATCGTGAGCGATATCGTGCAAAGGCATATCGTAGATATTCTTCAACACACCATTAACCATCACCATACCGTTTTCATCGGCCTGAATAACACCCATTTCTCCACCCGGGAAGTTTGCCAAAAGCACACCGAATGCTATAGGAATAAGCAAAAGCGGTTCATAATGCTTTCTTATACCCAGATAGAGTAGTACAAAAGCCAGTGCATACATTATAAGAAAGCCTGGTTCAGCAACAATATTGCTGATGGCTGTCATTTCATATAGTTCTAAAAGTGTCTCTTTCATAATTATCCAATCTTAATCAAGACATCATCTTCAAATACGTTATCTCCCGGGTTCATACAGATTTCAAGCACCTTACCGGTGAATTCTGAACGAACAGCATTATAGGTTTTCATAGCCTCTATATAGCAGATAACATCGCCTTCGTTTACCATATCGCCTACTTTGATAGCAGGATCGCCGGCAGCTTTTGTAAGGAAGAACTTACCTTCAAGTGGTGAAAGAACATCGTTTGCAGCACCTGTTGATGCTACAGGAGCTGCGCTCTGAGCTGCCTGCTGTGCAGCAGGTGCAGGAGCATCGCCGTATGCAACATTAACTTTATATGTTTCACCGTTCACTGTCAAAGTAAGAACCTCCGGCTGAGCTGCGCCCTTAGGTGCATTCTTTTCTGCCTTACGTTTTGCAAGATCTGCTTCGAAATCAGCCTTTGCTTTACCGCTCTTGTAAGCTTCGTACTGTGATGGATGCATAGCATATTCAAACAGTTCTTCGTCATCCTGACCTGTTTCCCAACCATTCTGCTTCATCTTTTCACGATACAAATCAAGTGCATCAGGATAATTAGCCTGTGGATCTTCTGTTACAAATTCCCTACCCTGTGCCTTTGCTAATTCCTTGATTTCAGGAGCAACTTCACCTGGAAGCTGACCAGACTTACCAAGAATCATATCCCAAATATCATCGGCAATCATGCTCCAACGCTCTTTGCCCTTCTCCATCTGAATAACATTCATCAGAGCAAGGTTCTTAACATACTGGCTGAATGGAGTTACCAAACAAGGATAACCCACCTTTGGCCATACGTATGTAACTTCGTCAAACAGTTTTATTAGCAGTTCATCCTGAGTAATTAGAGGCTGATTGTTTTTTGCCTTATAACGGTTCAAGCCCTCTAAATTGGTTTCAAGGTCAGTCATAAGCGAACCCATCATACCGCCCGGAAGTCCCGGAGCAATAAGCAGTGAATTCATATAACGGTTTCTATCAGGTATGTAATAACCTAAGAAATCGTCCATCATCTCCTGAATCATAGTACGGCACTTCATATATGCAGCCATATTAATTTCAGGAACTTTGAAACCTGCATCCTTAAGCATAGCCTGTACGCTTAGTACATCAGCATGACCTGTACCCCATGAGAGTGGTTCCATACCAACATCAACATAGTCGCAGCCTGCTTCACAAACTTCCAGAATAGAAGCCATAGAGAAACCGGGACCTGCATGGCTGTGGTACTGAATAGGGATATTCTTAATTTTCTTGATACCTTCTACTATCTTACCCAATGATACCGGACGACCGATACCTGCCATATCCTTCAGACAGATTTCATCGGCACCAAGTTCAATAAGCTCCTTCGCCATATTCACATAGTAATCTACAGTGTGAATAGGTGAATAGGTAATACACAAAGAGCACTGTGATATCATTCCGGCCTCTTTTGCATAGCCTATAGATGGAGCTATGTTACGAACATCGTTCAAACCACAGAATGTT
>JAGCKJ010000090.1 GCA_017647575.1 Bacteroidaceae bacterium
GTTTATATGGATCGTATTTCTATCTCTGCATTTGAAAAATCATCAAAATTTCAAAGGCGAATGGCTAATATATATTCTACAGATGAGTGAATTATATCTACAAATGCAACCAGTGTTCTATACCGCATTCGTTTGATACTATTGAATTACTTGAACATCTGCTCAAAGTTATCAATCACATTGTCATTGGCTGCTGAAGCATCACGCATAACAAAGTAGATAGGTTGCAATTTTTTAGGGTAAATCCTATAGGATGGGGATTTTTCCTACTTTATCTTTGTGCTTGGATTATAAAACTTTATGCAAATATATGGGTTGCAATAGGATTTTTGCGGAAGGACATAGAATTTGAAATTACAGAACATAAAATATGGGAATTATGAAAAAGGTAGCAGTATTATTGGGAATGATTCTGGCGGTGCAGATGGTTGATGCACAAACAGCTTATAGTAATGACTTGCAGATGGAAGATTTGGATCGTGGTGTGGTAGCCTTCAGAACGTCTGAAGACAGTGTAATGGTTAGCTGGCGTTTTATGGAGGGTGATACTCCGGAAACAGCATTCCACGTATATAAAAACGGCAAACGAATAACTAAAAAACCTATAATAAAATCTACCACCTTTATGGATGCCAATAGGGCGGAACAGGAGACTGTATATAAGGTTAGAAAGGCAAAGACCTTAAAAAGAGATAGAAAATCCGGGGGCAGTTGGGTGCTTAAAGCCGATGCTCCTATTGGTTATTTGGAGATACCGTTGCAGCGTCCTGCCGATGCAGAAAACATAAGGGGCGAAGAGTATACATATACAGCTAACGATGCTTCTGTGGCCGATCTTGATGGCGATGGTCAGTATGAGATTATACTGAAATGGGACCCCTCAAATTCAAAAGATAATTCACACAGTGGTTTTACGGGCAATACCTACATAGATGCTTACAAACTGGACAGAACCTTTATGTGGCGCATAGATTTGGGTAAAAACATTCGTGCAGGTGCGCACTATTCACCATTTATAGTATATGATTTGGATGGCGATGGTTGTGCTGAACTTGTGGTAAAGAGTGCCGATGGTACTGTGGATGCTGCAGGAACAGTTATAGGCGATGCTACAAAAGACCATCGTTACGGTTTAAATGCCGATGGTTCTGTTAATTGGGATATTGAAGGCCATTACGGATATATAGCATACGGACCGGAATATCTTACACTGTTTGAAGGTTCTACAGGTAAAGCTTTGACCACCATTGATTATACTCCGCAGCGTGGCGATTTGCGTTCGTGGGGCGACAATTATGCCAATCGTAGTGAACGATATCTGGCTGCTGTGGGCTATCTTGACGGCAATAGGCCCAGTGTGGTTATGTGCAGAGGTTACTACACACGCGCGGTACTTGCTGCATACGATTGGGATGGCAAAGAGCTGAAACAGCGTTGGGTATTCGATACCAATACCCCGGGAAACGAAAAGTATCGCGGGCAGGGCAATCATAATCTGCGTGTAGCTGATGTAGATGGTGATGGTTGCGATGAAATAGTATATGGTGCTTGCTGCATAGATAACGATGGTACAGGCCTCTACTCTACAGGGTTGGGACACGGCGATGCAATGCACCTGACCGCATTCTTCCCCAATAGTGATGCTTTGCAGGTGTGGAGTTGTCACGAAAATAAAAAAGATGGTTCTGTACTTAGAGATGCAGCAACCGGAGAGATAATATTCCAGATTCCATCCGGTAAGGATGTTGGTAGATGTATGGCTGCCGATATAGATGATGAGAACCCGGGTTTGGAGATGTGGTCATCGGCTTCCGATGGAATACGCACAGTCACAGGTTCGCAGTTTACTACATCAACTGTAGGAATACCTGTAAATATGGCTGTTTGGTGGGATGGAGATCTGTTGCGCGAAATGCAGGACAATATACAAGTGTCAAAGTACCATAAAGTGCTGAAGATGGCAGCAACCATACAGCGTTTTGATAATTGCGTTTCAAATAATGGGACCAAGAGTAATCCATCGCTTCAGGGCGATATTATTGGCGATTGGCGTGAAGAGGTGTTACTGCGTAGTTTCGATAATAACTCTCTGCGTCTTTATATATCGCCTGAAAGGACCAAATATAGATTTCACACATTCCTGGAAGATCCTGTATATCGTATAAGTATAGCCACCCAGAATGTAGGCTATAATCAGCCTACACAGGTGGGTTTCTATTTTGGCGCAGAACTGGAAGGGAGTGGCAAACTATTCCGCGGTTACCAATTCTGATTTCTACTTGCTAAGGTATTTGATAAATGCTTGCATGGTTTTGTTGCGGTCTTTTTCGTTGGTGATGCTTTCAAACGGGAAGCCTAGTACTATGCAGTTGTAGTCTTTACCATTGTAACCTATGGCTGCACTGTATCTCTGTTTTTTGTAGGTCATAATGGCTGTGGCTTTGCCGTTTGGTTCTAATATCTCCGGACGGGGCAGAGCATAAAACTCTCTGTTAGGTTTTCTGTTGATATTGATGTTGCTCTTTATTCCGGTAACAACATCTTCTTCTATGTCTGTAACAGCTCCGCGATAGTTCAGATGAAGCTTCTCTTCCAGAAACTTTTCACCCTGTACTGTGCTGCACATATCGCTACCTAAATATGAACCGGTAAGAAGCAGATTGCCACCACCATCCAAATATGAACTTAACGCATCTTGTATAGCAGGTGACAGGGTAGAGTAGTCTTTATCATAAATGGTATCCTGTGCAGTATGTTTTTGCAGACCTAATATGTAATCTACAATCTCATAATCTGCCAGATCTATTTCACCATTCTCTACTGCATTACGACTGCAAGAAACAAATGAATAGTTTGAACCCTCTGCAATGGCCTTGCCATGTATATATGGATAGTTAAACGAATTGCCTGCCAGTACATCACCGTTATACAAGTCATTACTGAATCCTATGGCAAGAGAATCTTCCAAATCCATATTGGCTTTGCTGAATACCAACTGTTCGCCACAGAATACAGGCGATGCTATGTACGATACACCCGGATCTCTGGCAATATTGAATCCCTGTTCTGTATCGGTCTCTATAGTTTCAGGACCGCTAAGCCTTTGGAAACCGTTTACTATCAAGATATATCCTTTGTTGCTTTCAGATATGTAGGCCGATAGTGTTTCAGATGGGAAACTCTCTCCGCCATCGTTCAGCGCAGTTACCTTGAAACGGTATATATGTCCTTTCTTAGGTGAAAATACATAGCTGTTGCTGTTTATGCAGATGCCGTTGTCAAAACCTTCGTCATCCATAGCGGTATAGACAACATAGCTTGTTGGCATAGCTGTTGGTTCCAATGGGTCGGTTGTGGGCTGCCAGGATAGGGTTATGCTGTTGTTCTTACGGTCCTCTTGAATCTTAAAGCTGTTTACAGGCAATGGTTGAATAACCGCAGGGTGTGAATGCATAAAGTTTACCCATTTGGTTATGGATTTGTAGATGGAACGCGATGCTATGAAACGGAAATTTGGGTTAAGTGCAAATTTCAAATCGTAGAAATTCTGATGCGATAACAGTTCCAGTATCATAGATGGAACGGCAGGTTCTCTGCTTTCGCAGTAGTCTTTGTCCCATATTCCACGTTCTACCCAGTCTCTTCCCGTTAAAGCGGTAATGTCGTTCTTTAAATCGTAAAGAATCATATCGGCAAAATCGCGAGATACATCGCGTGTATGTCCGTTACCCAATACCCCATCGTTATGACGTGTAGTATGTATTCCCAGAGATCCGGTGAGTGTATCGCCATAGAAGTATCCGGCATCGGTATGCAGCGCAAAGGCAAGTTCTATTGGAACTCCCAGACCTTTCTGTGATGTGTTGAATACGGAACTGCCCGATAGCCAGTTGGTCATATATGGGCGTGTCCAGATATCTTCGCGGTATTCATCGGCACCGTTGTATTTGCTGAATACGGAATCGGGTGCGCCAGCAAATTCAGCATAGTATTTAGCTCCTTCCAGATATCGGGCTATGCCGGATGGCTGATTCTCTCTGACAGCAGTGCTGAAACCACCACCAAAACGCACTGCATCGGCACAAACCATTCCGTTGGTGCTGTTGCTGTTGTCAAGAGTGACCATAGCCTGTGCGCTCTGTCCCTTCTTAAAGTGGAATGTTCCCAAATATACCCAGGTGCCACCACCTATCTGCTGATTAACACTGAATTCGGTTGTACCGCCAGAATGGAAGACCATATATTTGGCATCGGTTACACTGTTTGGGTAAGATTGATATGTTACATAGACGGCATAATCGCCATCGGATGGGATATTTGGAATCCACATGGCTACAGCATTGTCGGTAGCCTTGCCGCTATTGGTGTTTATGGTGTGTACGGTAGATTTATTGCCTGAAAGGCAGATTTTAGTGGAATCGGGGTTGTAGCCAAAGCCCATTCTTTTCTGCCAGCTTCTCTTTTTGGGCGATGTAAGTTTAAAACTCAGTTTGTCATCGCTGTTATCTACTATAACACATTCGGTCTGCCAATCTCTTTCGCGAGAAGAATATACTATGGCACCGGCATTTTCAAGCATCGGTATCAAATAGGGATATACAAACGACTGCGAAAGCAGGTCTTCGCGCGTAGTATATAAAGGTGGACGCTGCCACTCCCAACGTCTCTCTTTGCTGCTGTCAAAATGATAACCATGGCTTGGAGTGATAGACAGATGTATGTTATCCAGACCTTTATCTATACTGAATGATCTGGATCTGTTTTTTACCCAGGGATCTCCATTATATGCAGTGCTGTTCCATAGCAGTTTGGTATCTTTTGTAGCTCTGGCGTAATTTGGTACCAAATCTTCTATGCGTCTGTCGTTGCTGTATATGTTTATGGTGTAATTGCGAACATCTTTTGGCAAGTTTTTACGTAAATCCTGATAGATGGTATCTATGGTTTCAGGTCGGAATAGCTGATATGCAAAGTTCTGGTTCAGATATATCTCTATCTTTTTATTGTCATGGCTTATCACACTGCGGCTTACACGGACATTTTTCAGGTCCATGCTGTTGCAGTGATACTGTGTAAAATACTGAGCTATTGAATTGCGAATAGCCCCATAAGAGCTTTGTGCAGATACGGGGCTAATAGTCAATAGGGTCAGCAACATCAAGGTTGTCAGACGTCTATTCATATTGCAAAAAAAATTATTTTTTCAGGTTGTTGAATTTTTCTATTACAGCGTTTACGCGATTGTCAAAATCTGCATAGAATGCTCAGTAATATTGTTTTGCATTTCCTGGCTCTGTATGGCTGATTCGTGAAAGGAACTCTTCATCAATCTCTAAAAGTTCATACATTAATTCTCCTACAGCTTTCTGATCAACACCCGGAACGTAATTTGCATAGATGATGCATTCTGACAGTATATCACCAATGATATCACTGATTACTTTCTTCAAATTTCTTCTACTTGCCATAATATTTGTTTTTTAATGATGCATTGAGTCAAAGGTAGATTAAAAAATGTATCTTTGCAAATAACTAACCAATTATTAAGAAAAAAATGAAGAAAATCTTGATGTTTGCTTTGGCCGGGCTACTGGCTTTGGGTATATATGCCCAGGGCTTTACCTTGAACAACAAAGGCTATTTTCAGAACCAGGGAATCAGTGTAATGGTATTTGATGATGTCTATCCGGAAGGACATCAGAGCGGTGTCTGTCTGATAATGAATGGTAATCGTATAGCCACAAACGGTGATCTGCGTCTGGAAGCTACTCCGGGACAGTGGCAGCCGCTTCCCAAACAGTTGAAGAGAACTGTAGCGGGAAATTCTATCACTACATCGCTGGTCTATCCCGATTCAAGTAAGCACGAAACAGGATTCAATCCAATTATTTACCCCGATTTGCAACTCAGCTATTCAGTAAAAGTAGAGGCTGACGGAGATGATATTATTGTAACTTTGGATCTGGATCAGCCTGTCCCTGAAGAATTTTTGGGCAAAGTAGGCTTTAACTTTGAATTTTTTCCGGGATCACTTTTCGGGAAACCATGGATAATGGATAACAAGAGCGGCATATATCCTCAGCAGCCAAATGCACCATTGGAAATTACAAAAAGTAATATGGAACATATTGGCGATTTTCATCAGTCAAGACGTCCCAGGGTAGATTTGGAGCACCTTTTGGGAAAAGACGGAGAGTATAATCCAATCATAGCCGATGATATTATAGCAGCTCCGTACGCAGTTGGTAAAAAATTCACATCGCGTCCTGATGATGCTCTGAACCGCGTAACTATTGAAACAATCACAGATACTCCACTAAAGCTTTATGATGGAAGAATGAACCATAACAACGGATGGTTTGTACTGCGTAGTGAAGTGCCTGCTGGAAAAACAAAGGGTGCTGTAAAGTGGCGTATCTCTCCAACTATATCGCCTGACTGGATTTACAAACCGGTAGTTCAGACATCGCAGGTGGGTTATCTTCCATTGCAACCAAAAACAGCGCTTGTAGAACTAGATTCACGCGATACTCCACTTACAGAAGCAAAACTAGTAAAGATGACAGCCAGCGGAGATAGTCTGGTAAGAGTTATCAAACCAGAACCATGGGGCGATTTCCTGCGCTACAAATATCTGGAAATAGATTTTTCTGATGTAAAAGCAGAGGGAATGTATCAGGTGATATATGGCGATAGTAAATCTCCTATCTTTGGAATATCGGCAGATATCTATTCTCGTGGCGTATGGCAACCTGTTTTGGAATACTTCCTGCCTGTGCAGATGTGTCACATGAGAGTAACCGAAAAATATCGTGTATGGCACGATGCCTGTCACATGGACGATGCCGCAATGGCGCCTGCATACAACCATATCGATGGTTATGACCAGAAACCGGGTCTTTCAAAATATGAAGCCGGAGAAATAGTAGAGGGTGTAAACATAGGCGGCTGGCACGATGCCGGTGATTTTGATTTGCGTATTGAGTCACAGTCTGGTGAATGTTATATACTAGCTTTGGCATACGAAGCCTTTAAACCAGAACTTGATGTAACATCGATAGACCAGCATACAAGAGTTTGTGAAATTCATCAGCCTGATGGAAAGAATGACCTTTTGCAGCAGGTAGAGAATGGCGCATTGAGTATAGTTAACAGCTATATCGCATTAGGCAGATTGTACAGAGGTATTATCTGCAGAGATTTAAGGCAATATGTACATTTGGGCGATGCAGCTTCCATGACAGATGGTATAATAGGTAATGACGACGACCGTTGGATCTTTACCGAAAACAATCCGGGACGAGAAATGTCAACTGCTACCAATCTGGCTGCAACCGCACGCGTGTTGCGTGGCTTTAACGATACTTTAAGTGTTCACTGTCTGAATATTGCAGAAACAATCTTTGCAAATGCAACAGGCAGAACAGATAAGACACAGGCTGCTGCAGAACTCTATCTGGCAACAGGAAAAGATGTATATATGAATTATCTGCTTGATAATCAGGAGAACATAATGAGGAGAATATCCGGAAATGCTTGGTATTTGGCCAGAATTGAGAAGAAATTCTCTGAAATGAAGAAAAACAAAAAGGCAAAGGCATGGAGCAAGGCGTTTATGGAAGCAGTACCTTCTATCAATGAAGGTCTTGCAAAACAGATAGCAGAAACTCCATACGGTGTGCCATATTCTCCTGCAGTATGGGGTGAAGGCTGGGATATTCAGAGTTTTGGATATCGTCATTACTTCCTGGCATCTGCTTATCCGGAAATTTTCAGTCCGGAACCTGTTGCAAATGCTCTGAACTTTGTACTTGGCGCACATCCGGGACTAAATCAGGCATCCTATGCGTCGGGCGTAGGAGCCACATCGGCAACAGTTGGTTATGGACTTAACCGTGCAGACTGGAGCTATATCCCGGGAGGTGTTATTTCCGGTACAGGACTTATTCGTCCGGACTTTCCGGAACTGCTTACATTCCCATTCCTGTGGCAGCAGACTGAATATGTGTTGGGTGGTGGTTCGTCACACTATATGTTCATAGTGCTGGCAACCGATCAACTCTATAACAAGCAGTAATGGAAATATCATCAAAAAATGTAATATTAAGGTGGTTGTGTTTTAACTTTTTGGTAGTTTCGCTATACTAACTAAAGATTTGGACTAAAATTAAAATTAAATAATTGTGACAGTATGAAAAAGATTATGATGGCAGTGGCAATGCTTGCAGTTGTAAGTATGTCAGTAAGTGCAAAAAAAGAGAAGAAGGCAGAACCTGAAATCCTTTACGGAATTAAATCAGGTATTATAACAATGGCTCAGCAGGATATGGAAGATTTTGCTGGTTTTGGCGGTGGTATGGCTGCTGCATTTGGTGGTGGTGACCGTCAGATGGAGTTTGATATGTCAAGCTATTCACAGAAGATATATTTTGATGATTACGGACGCAAGACTGCAACTGTATCAGGTTACGGCGACAGAATGACACGTTCTATCGTAGTTGGCGAAGAGACTCTCTCAATCAACGAAGCCGAAAATACAGCAACTAAGATGCCGGTATTCGGTGGCGCTCGTGGTGGTGCTATGATGGGTGGCATGGGCATGGGTATGTCATCAAGCAAACCTATCGACTGGATGAACCTGGATGCAAAGACCATCAAGAAGAATAAGATTAAGGAACTTGGCGAAGAAGAGATTGCAGGCAAGATGTGTAAGAAGTATTCATATCGCGTTAGCATGATGGGTACATTTATGACTCAGACTATCTGGATCTATCAGGGTATCACAATGAAGTCAGAATCAGAAACTGATTTTGGTGGAATGGGACAGGAAGTAGCATCTTTGGAAGAGAATGTTGAGATTCCTGCTTCTATGTTCGAAGTTCCTGAAGGTTGCGAAATCCGTGAAATGCAGATGGGCGGCTTCGGCGGCGGCATGGGCGGTTTCGGCGGCATGGGCGGCATGGACTTCGGTGGTATGGGCGGCGGCTTCGGCGGCGGCATGGGTGGCTTTGGTGGCTTCTGATAACACTGAAAAGTTATATACAAGTCCTGTTACAATCTTGTAGCAGGACTTTTTTTTGTTTCAATTTAGGCAAATTTGTGGTTTGTGAAAAAACTTTATACATTTGTATTTCGAACTATTTATTTATACAATTATTAACTTAACAACCACAAAATGAAAAGAAAGATTTCTATCTTACTTATGCTGATGGTAGCAGTTGTAGCTGTTGCACAGAATCCTATAGTGCAGACCTGCTATACTACCGATCCGGCTCCTCTTGTTCATGATGGAAGAATGTATGTATATACCGGTCACGATGAAGCCGGAGCAGATTTCTTCTGGATGCAGGAGTGGCGTGTTTATTCAACAGACGACATGGTTAACTGGGTGGATCATGGATCGCCTCTTGCTTTGGAATCGTTCTCATGGGCGGATGATCGTGCGTGGGCAGGTCAGGCTATAGAACGTAATGGCAAGTTCTATTGGTATATCTGTGCACATTCAAAGATTTCAGGTGGAATGGCTATAGGTGTAGCTGTTAGTGATACTCCTGTGGGTCCTTTCCGCGATGCAATAGGTAAACCTCTGTTTGAAAATGGTTCATGGGACCATATCGATCCAAGTGTGTTAATTGATGATGACGGACAGGCATGGGTTTGCTGGGGAAATCCTCAACTCTACTATCTGAAGTTAAATGAAGATATGATCTCTTACGAAGGTGATGTTATTCTTGCAGATATGACAGAAGAGGCTTTCGGTTCTCCAAAAAACAGAGAACGTGGCAAACAGTATAAAGATAGCTATACAGAAGGCCCATGGCTTACAAAACGCGGTGATACATATCAGTTGATATATGCTGCAGGCGGTATTCCTGAGCATATCTCATACAGTACAGCATCAAATCCGTTGGGTCCATGGACATACGCAGGTCAGATTATGCCACAGGCAAATACAGGTTCATTTACAAACCATGCAGGTGTGGCCGATTACAAGGGACACAGCTATTTCTTCTACCATACAGGTAAATTACCTGGTGGCGGTGGCTATGGTCGCAGCGTAGCTGTTGAAGAATTTACATACAATGAAGATGGTTCTTTCCCAACCATTATGCCAACCGATAAAGGTGTTGATCCTGTAGGAACATTCAATCCTTATCGTAAGGTGGAGGCCGAAACAATGGCATTCTCCCGTGGTTTATCAACAGAACAGAATAATAAAATAGGTGTATATGTTACCGATATTCACAATGGCGATTACATTAAATTGCGTAATGTGGATTTTGGCAGAATGTTCCCTCGTACATTTACAGCACGTGTGTCAAGTGGTTTGCGCGGTGGTGCTATAGAGGTACGCGTTGACAGCATAAAGGGTCAGTTGCTGACCACTCTGAATGTACCTGCTACTGGTGGCTGGGAAGAGTGGCAGACAATAGTTGCCGATATCAAGTCAAAAGTGGTTGGTATTCACGATCTGTATTTCTGTTTCACCGGACGCAAAGGACCAAAGCTGATGTATTTTGACTGGTGGGAAATGCGCGGAGTAGAGCAGAGTAACATGCCTTTTACTCAGACTAAGTTTACTGCCGATCCTTCACCATTGGTAGTGGGTGATACACTCTTCCTGTATGTGTCACACGATTCATCTCCGGAAGATATTGCCGACGAAAACGAACGCAGTTCAGCAGGTTTCTTTATGTATGACTGGTTGCTCTATTCAACAACCGATATGGTAAACTGGACTGAACATGGTGCAGTAGCTTCATTGAAGGATTTTGAATGGCGTAGCCGTGATAATGGCGCGTGGGCTATTCAGACAGTTGAACGCAATGGCAAGTTCTATCTTTACGCACCTTTGCATGGTCATGGCATTGGCGTATTGGTAGCCGATTCTCCATACGGTCCGTTTAAAGATCCGCTTGGCGAACCATTGGTATGGCAGCGTGAACACTGGGAAGATATAGATCCAACAGTCTTTATAGATGACGATGGTCAGGCATATATGTATTGGGGTAATCCTAATACCTACTACGTAAAGTTGGGTGAAGATATGATATCAACAGTAGGTGATATTGTAAAATTGCCACGTATCAGGGACTATCAGGAGGGACCATGGTGCTACAAGCGCGGTGATAACTACTACATGGCATTTGCTTCAACATGTTGTCCTGAAGGTATTGGCTATGCAATGAGTAAATCACCAACAGGCCCATGGGAATATAAGGGCGATATAATGCCACATACCCAGCGTAACAGAGGCAATCACCCTGGTATAGCCGATTTCAAAGGTCGCACATATCTGTTTGGTCAGAACTACGATCTGAAGAATATCGATATTCAGCGTCACTACGAACGCAGGTCTGTAACATTTACAGAGATGAAGTACAACGCTGATGGTACTATTCAGGAACTGCCTTACTGGTTGGATCAGGAACAGAATGTTCAGCTTGAACTGTTCAACCCATACCGTCGTGTAGAGGCTGAAACAATGAACTGGGGTTATGGCCTGAAATCTGCAAAGATTGGTTTTGATAACACAGGTATTGTAGAGAAGATGCCATATTCAGAGGGTAAACGTGAAATGTATATCTATAATCTTGATAAAGGTGAATATATCCGTCTTCGCGGTGTTGACTTTGGAGAAGGCGCAAAGAACTACACCATATCAGCAGCAGGTACAGGCAGTGCGAAGCTGACTATCCGTCTGGATTCTCCGGAGGGCGAAGTTTTAGGAACTGTAAATATCAAATCTACAGGCAAAGTGGAGAAATATCGTCAGTTCTCAACCAAGATAACAGGAGCGTCAGATGTTCATGATCTCTATATCTGCATAGACGAAGCAGAAGGCGATGTACGTCTTGACTGGTGGCGTTTCAAATAACCTGCCAGCAGTTTAAGGATTAATCGTGGTTACATTACGTTCAAGTGTGTAGCCACGATTTTTTTACTGCATTGAACCTATAAGCAGGAATATCAGACCGATAAGGACAAGTAACAGATCGAAAGCCTTACTCCTAAGGTTCTTCTCTCTGAACAGTATAGCTCCGCAGAGGAATGATACAAGTACACTGCTTCGTCTGATCATTGAAACGATAGATATCATTGAGGCACTTTCTGTAAGTGCGTAGAAATATGCATAATCGGCCAGAGTTAGGAATACTGAGATCAGCAGAATACTCCAGCGCCATCTGAATGGTGTTGAACTTTTTCTTTTGGGAAACCATAAAGTGAATAATACGATGGTCATCAATATAACCTGATAGAAATTACTCCAGGCCTGGACAAACATATTATTGTACTGTCCCATCAGGTATTTATCATATAATCCGCTGATTGCTCCAAAGAATGTTGAGAGTATAAGCAACAGTACCCATTTGTTGTGCTTAAAATCAATGCCCTCTTTCTTGCCGCTTCTGCTCAGCAGATAAAATGAGAGAATTGCTATCAGTACACCTATCCATTGATAGATATTCAGCCTTTCACCAAAAACCAGAAGTCCTCCCAGCAGAACAATAATTGGTCTTGTGGCATTGATAGGGCCAACCAGAGTAATAGGCAGATGTTTCATTCCAAAGTAACCGCATATCCATGAAGACAATACAATGGCGGCCTTCAAGATGACCATTCTGTGAATATCCCAACCAGCAGATGGTACCCATAAAAGTGAATTGTCAAGTAGTGCAGTATGTTTTGACAGTAAAACAAATGGTAACATTAAAAGCGAACAAAACAGCGTGTTCAGCCATAGAACAGGTATTACAGCGTTATTTTTAAGACCATTTTTTTTACTTACATCATAGAAGCCCAGACAGAGGGCTGAAAATAGTGCCAAACTTACCCACATATTGTATTCTTGTTATCGGTGTGCAAAGTTACCTATAATTTTTTTCTCACAAAAACCTGTATAATTGTTATCTTTTTCCGGAAAGGATAACGCCCACCAGAATGAGTGCAGAACCTATTGCAGCAATGGGTGTTACCTGTTCGTGCAGTATAAGAATGGAACCTATAAGGGTAAATATAGGGTTCAGATATACGTAGTTGGTAGATGTTACATTACCTAATTTTTCCATAACCTTGTTCCATAATACAAAACATGCAAGTGAAGCTACAATGCCTAAAAACAGCAGATTGTATATAACTTCTCTCTGTGCAAAGGCGTTTGTGTCTATATATCCTATTTCGTTAAGTGCAAATGGCAGTATGGTTGTCAGCCCCCAGAAAAATACCTTTCGTGTGGCAAACAGCACACCGTACTTAATTGAATGGTGGACCATAAACATGCTGTATATGCTCCAGCAGAGTGCGGCCAGAAAGGCCAGTATATCTCCTTTGGGTGATATTTCAAACTTATAGCCGTTGAATATCATAAGTGCCATGCCTGAAAGAGCCAGAATTGTCCCCAGTATAATCCAGATATTCAGTTTTACATCTTCCAGGCTATTGCTCTGCCTGAATCTGGGAATGCGTTTTGCCCAGAGTGTGAGCAGTACGGTTAAAAGTGGCGCACAGCAAACTATAAAAGATACGTTGCATGCCTGTGTCAGGGCAAGTGCTGTGTTTTCCGTGTAAAAATACATGGAACCGCCTGTTATGCCCAGTATGATGAAAATAAGTTCGTCTGTAATGTTGTTGCTTAATAGCTTTCTGGTTTGTTTTTTCTTCATGCACAGAATCCAGATACCCAGATATGCCATTGTAAATCTGATGGCAAATATTACTGAAGGCGTAAGACCATTGCCCAAAAGTATTTTGGTTGATATAAATGTGGTGCCCCAGAAGGCTACTACTACCAGTGCCAACAGATGATAAAATAGCTTGTTGCTTTTCTGCTCCATACTGGCTGCAAAATTACTATTTATGTAATGGTTTTGCCTAATAAAAGCAGAAAAACTATTTGGTAAGTAGATTTATTGTGTTAGTTTTGCATATTATCATGGACTTTAACTACTAATCAAATATTAACAAACAATGAAAAGAACGTCGTTTTTAGCGATTGGAACATTGTTATTGGCCGCTTGTGGCGGAAATAATGCCAATCAGGATCTGGTGCTCAATGATCTTGAGTATTTTGAAAGACAAGGTGTAAATGTGCTTGTCTTCAGTAATGAATTCTCAGGTGGATTTAATGATGAAAAGAATTCAGGTATTGAGATTATTCATCACGGAGTGAGAACAGTGCAGGGTGGTGCAGTCAGACTGTCAAACACCCCTGAACAGTGGGATTTGGTGCCTCAATCTCCTTCCAGAACGGTGAACAAGGAGGATAAATCAATTGAGGTTGCTTTACGTTACAACGATTACGATTTTGATTCACGTGTGGTAGTAACTGCACAGGGAAAAGCTGTGGAGATAGCTGTCTATCTGGATGAACCTATTCCTGCAGAACTTGAAGGAGATGCCGGATTCAATATTGAATTCCTGCCATCACAGTACTGGGGTAAAGCATATATAATGGATGGTCGTCCAAACCGTTTCCCACGTTATGCTGTAAGCAATACTGTTACCAGACCTAACAGCGAAAAGGTGGTGCAGTACAAAGGTTACAAAACATACGATGACCGTGGTACCGACCGATTTGTAGATCCACTGCCACTGGAGACCGGTAGAAGCATTCTTATTGCTCCGGATGAACCATCAAGAATGATCAAGATTACATCAGAAGATACAGACTTTATGCTTTATGACGGCCGTATGCTGGCACAGAACGGCTGGTTTGTACTGCGTAGCATACTTCCTGCAGGTAAAACCGGCAAGGTGCTGTCATGGATAGTAGAACCAAACGCAATTGAGAACTGGATCCGCGAACCAAATATCGGTTTCTCACAGATGGGTTATGTACCTGATCAGCCAAAGATTGCCGTTATAGAACTTGACAAGAAGGATAAACCACTTGCAAAAGCATCTATCATAAAGGTAAATGATGATGGTTCAACTCAGGAAATCTTTACAGGCAGGACAAATGCATGGGGTGATTACTTTAAATATCACTATATCAAGTTTGATTTTACAGAAGTTCAGGAACCTGGTGTATATTTTATTAAATATGGTGATTACGTAACAAACAACTTCATTATTAACGATGATGTTTACGATAAGATTACCGATGCTACAAGCGATGTCTGGATTCCTATTCATATGAACCACATGGCTGTGAACGAAGCTTACAGAGTATGGCACGGTGAACCATTTAAAGAGGGTTATTTGCAGGCTCCACCTAGCACAGACCATTTTGACCTGCACTCACAGGGTCCTACAACCGATACCAAATA
>JAGCKJ010000091.1 GCA_017647575.1 Bacteroidaceae bacterium
ATCCGGCAGAACCTGTTTATCCGGCATTGCGTCAGATTACAACCGCTGAAACCTTTGCACAAATGCACAAGGATGATTTGGAAATCACCTCTACAGGATCTTTGACAGTAGGCACAAGCGATAACCGTAGCAGTGATGTATATGCACTGCGTATGATGACTTCCGGTCGCACCTTATCCCAGAGCGGAGATATTTCACTGTACAGTAATGCGGCAGCAACAGTTTACGGAGTTTATTTCAGCGGAACAGAAAAAACACTTCTTGTTGGAGGAACGGAAACGGGAGTGACTGTCAACAACAGTGCCAGCATAGCTGTGGGTATTTATGGAAACAAATTAACAACAGGTTATCTTGAGGGAGCAGACAAATATACCGTTGATGTTGCCAGTACAAGTTCGACAGCGTATGGCTTACAAGTTTCAGAATTCACAGAAGATTTCACTTGGGATGTTACAGTTTCGACTTCCGGAACAGCTTACGGGATACAAAAAAGCAGCATTGTTTTTGACAAAGATTTTGCGGGGACAATAAATTTAACTAAAAATTCAACTAATGCTTATGGTATTTATGGTACAGTAACTATTAATGGTGATTTTTCTGGTCAAATAACAGCAAGCACCAACAAAGATTATGCTACTGTTTATGGTATATCTGGGGTGACAAAAATCGCAGGTGATTATACTGGGGCGATATCAGTATCAGCAACATCAAATTACAGCTATGCATCTTATGGCTTCTCCGGGGGATTAAGTATTGGTGGCGACTTTACCGGAACAGTTTACTCCCGCAATAATTCATATCACACAGGCGCTAATGCCGCATATGGCATTGCTGGCGGACTTACAGTTGGAGGTAATTATAACGGAACAGTGACAGCTCAAAGCGGTTCGCAAGATGCGGCTTATGGTATTACAGGGACAATTTCTATTGGTAAAGATTTTGTCGGTGAAGTAAATGTAACAGCCGGGAATACCACTTATGGATTGTCATCTTCCAATATTACTATTGGCGGAGATTTAAAAGGAAAAATCATCAGTTCCACAACAGGAAGTAATGCAGCTTATGGTATTAGTGGGTCTGAACTATTGAATATTGGCGGTAGCTTTACAGGAGAAATCACAGCGAACAGCACTGGAGCAACTGACGGTATTTATCTCTATAACAGTCAGGATAATGCTAATACGTCTGCTGTACTGAATATTGTAGAGGACTTTGCCGGAAAGATTTCTTCAACCTCAACCAATGGAACTGCTTATGGTATTGACATAAGGAAATACCGTAAAGGTCGGGCTGAAATGACAGTTGGCGGAGACTTCACCGGTTCTATAACTGTTCAAGGTAAGAGTGGAGCTTATGGTATCAATGTTGTTCAGAGTGATAAAGATGTAACTGCAGCCTTGGGTATTGAAGGGACTCTTTCCGGAGATATAACTGTTGGTGCAAGTAACGGCAATGCCTATGGTATTTATGTTTATGGCGCAACCGGAGCATTGAGTATCGGTAATGGAATCAGCGGGGATATTTTAGTCAGTGCAGATGGCAGTATCTCTTATGGTTATGGTATTTATTCAACCAGTTATATCTACGGTAAAGAATTTGATGAAGCATTGAATATTTCTGGTAACATTTTGGTAAATGGTCGCAACATTGCCTCGTCCCGAGCCATCAGTTCTGACTATCTCAATATTTCTGTTTCCGGAACACTTTATGCCGGAAGTTACCATAACAGCTTTGCTTATGGTCTGACGCATGAAGAAGCAATGCAAGAATTGCAGACAGCTCTGCTTAACTATCATACAGATCAAAAAATTTATGAAGAACTGTATAACAGTGCTTCCAACGGAACTGTTACAGGCGGTTCTGGAGATGATAAAGTAACGCTTCTTTCCGGCGGTGAAGTTTGGGGAAATATCACCCTTGGAACTGGCGCTAATACATTGACTTTGCATAATGGAAGTAATGTATTTGGTGATATTAAATCATCCAACGAAGGAACATTGGCTGTAAAGTATGTTCTTTCCGGAGCAGCGCAGAAAAATGCAATTATCCAATCCGTCGATGTTTCCGCATTGGATGATGAAAACACCTCTTACTCTCTTGATTTGACAAATATTGAAATAGGACAGTACATCCTTGTTTCTGCAGAAGTGTTGAATGCTCTTGAGGGAAGAACATTCAGTGTCATTTCCGGCGAAAGCACTGCTGAAATTACAGTTGATGGAGAAATCATTACTTTGGGTAATGGACTCAAGGCATCGCTCGTAGTTGCAGATGGAGCAAATAC
>JAGCKJ010000092.1 GCA_017647575.1 Bacteroidaceae bacterium
CAGGAAATCAGATACTGCGTTAATGACGTACTGGTCGTGTCAGCTTACATAAAAGAATGTATGGAACAGGACCACAACGACATTACAAAATTACCTTTAACGGCAACCGGATATTGCAGAAACTATGTGCGTAAGAATTGCCTTGTAGGTGATGATAAGGAATCACAATTCAAAAAGTATCATGAGATGATAAGACATCTGACCATATCAGGTGTTGATGAATATGATCAGATGAACAGGGCTTTTGCAGGTGGTTTCACACACTGCAGCTGCAGACATTCAGGTAAGACACTTTACGATGTATCTTCATTTGACCTGATATCAGCTTATCCTGCAGCCCTTTGTCTTGAGCCTGTCTTTCCTATGTCTAAAGGTAAGGTCGTTCCGGTAACAACCTATAAGGAATTATACAATTACTGTAAATTGTATTGTTGTATATTCGACATTACCTTCATAGACATCAAGCCCAGATATATTAATGAGAATTATATATCTGTATCTAAATGTATCTATAAAGGCAGTGAAGACAAATGGAAAAAAGAAAAGCACGTAGTAACCAATAACGGAAGGCTTGTAGGTGCTGATGAAATAACGATCACATTGACCGATATCGACTTTGAGATAATCTGCAGGACATATAAATGGGAGCAGATAAAGATAGGCACGTTCCGCATATATAAGCGTGGATATCTGCCACGTGAGATCATAATGAGCATATTACACCTTTATAAGAATAAGACCGAGCTTAAGGGTGTTGACGGTAAGGAAGACTTTTATACTAAGTCTAAGCAGCTGCTTAATGCCTGTTATGGTATGTGCGTTACATCTATCATTATGCCTGTTCACACCTTCGACAATGAACACGGATGGACTGTCGAACATAAGGACGCAGAAAAGGAAATAAAGCGTTATAACAAGTCTAAAAAGCGGTTTTTATTCTATGCCTGGGGCATATTTTGCACAGCTGTCGTAAGGAAGACCATTTTTAGCGGAATTTTGGCTTTTGGTGATGATTACATCTACTCGGACACGGACAGTATCAAGGCGATCAACGCAGATAAGTACCTTAATTTTATTAAGGCATATAACAGGATGATAGAACGTAAGATACATCTTGTGTCAAAGCACTACAACATACCTGTTGATTACTTCATACCGAAAACAATTAAAGGTGTCCCTAAGATGTTAGGCATATTCGAGAATGAAACCGAAAAAGGTAATTGGAAGATGTTTAAGTCATTAGGTGCAAAGCGTTATATGGTCCTTACATGCGATGATAAGCTTACGATCACGGTATCCGGTGTCAATAAAAAGCACGCAGTGCCTTATCTGCTTAAGAAGTACGGCATACAAGGGTCATTTGAAGCCTTTAAGAATGAACTTACTATACCTGCAGAATATACAGGTAAATTGACACATTACTATCTGGATGACAAAATGCAGGGTGAAGTAACTGACTATTTAGGTAAGACGATCACATATACGTGTATGTCCGGTATATATCTCGAAAAAGCTTCATATAAGTTTTCCATCGAATCTGAATACCTGGACTACTTAAGATCATTAAGAGGAGTTTTAGTATGAGTACATATTACAGTATTGATAATCTTGTAAAGACCGGGGGAAGGTATCTGATCTGCTTTGGTGAACGTTCAAACGGTAAAACGTTTCAGGCCCTTCTATATGCCTTAAAGCAGTATCTGAAGTATGGTAACCGTGTGGCGATCATAAGACGATTCAGGGAAGACTTTAAGGGCAAGCGTGGCGGTGCTTACTGGGATAATCTCGTGTTTGACGGTAAAGGTGAAAACCACGTTAAAAAGCTTACACAAGGCAAGTATGACACAGTAACCTATTATGCAGGTAAATGGTTTTTAGCATACTTCGATGATGAACTGCAGAAGTATGTAACTGAACCTGAACCCTTTGCTTATGCGTTTGCATTAACGGAGATGGAACACGAAAAGGGTAATACATATCAGATAGGCACGATCATATTCGATGAGTTCATGACCAGAAACGCATATCTTCCAGATGAGTTCGTTTTGTTCATGAACGTCATATCTACTTTGGTAAGACAGCGTACCACGCTTAACGGTCAGATGATCAGGGTAATAATGTGTGCAAATACGGTATCACAGTATTGCCCTTACTTCGATGAAATGGGCCTGAAGCATGTAAGGCAGATGAAAAAGGGCGACATTGATGTATATGACTATGGTGATTCAGGACTTAAAGTAGGTGTCGAATATTGCGACAGTCCGTCCCTGACAGGTAAACCTTCTGATGTATACTTCGCATTTGATAACCCTAAGCTGAAGATGATCACGACAGGACAATGGGAGTTAGACATTCATCCGCACCTGACAGAAGGACATAAGGATAATGAGATAATCTTTTCATACTTCATTATCTTTCAGGAACATGTGCTGCAGTGCGACATAGTACAAAAACCTAACTGCACTTATACGTTCATTCACAAAAAGACGACACCTATTAAGCACGAAAATAGGGATATCATATTCACGACTGAAGCAAACACACAAGCCAATTACCTGGGAAGACTTACAAGGCCTATCAACAGGGCAAGTAAAAAATTGTTTTGGTATTTCGCAGCTGATAAGGTATTCTATTCCACCAATGAAATAGGCGAGATAGTTGCACAGTATCTGTACTGGTGCAATAATACTAAATGACGTAATCACTGCACATCAAACGTCATACTCATCCGGTATACCCTGATCAGATGGTCAGGGTATTACTTTGTCACGCAATAGAAAATATGTTCTGTATTGTGTCCGAATAATCGTACCGAAAATATGTTCTGTAATATGTCACACAAATGTAACTCGTTTACCCTTGACTAACCAATTGTGTCCAATAAAGCGGACACAACAGTTACCCGATGCTAACCAAATTTAA
>JAGCKJ010000011.1 GCA_017647575.1 Bacteroidaceae bacterium
CTGACCATCTGCACTATCCAATGTATTTGCCACTATCAGTACAAATATTCCCAGTATATTCCAATCTAAAGTGGTATGATAAAAACAGAATGCCGAAAAGACTCCAAGCACTATTGACACTATGGTAACAATATTGGGATGTATTCCCAGTTTGTCGAATAACAACGCCCAGGCATATCCTATAGGTCTGTTAAACTTAATATCGAACCACTCTTCTGTATCTTTCGATTTATACGTAGCCTCTATGGATCTATTATTTTCACTCATATTATATCCTGTTCAAAATAAGTTCTGCTATCACTTTTGCGGCTTTGTCCTGGCAACAGCCAAAACTTGGCCAGTCATTAAAATCAACCAGATACAGGGTTCCCTCTTCAGTAACAATCAGATCGCCACCATAGACATCTGCTTCCAACATCTCTGCACTCTCTTCTGCTATAGTGGAAGCTCTCTCAATGTCTGCATCCGGAATTTTGTCATTACACTGTTGTAAATTCCCAAATTTATCAGCACCGGTCGGATAGTAACTTCCAACTATGCCATAGCCACGCACACCATAAAATTTCAGTAGTTTACCGGAAACATGCTTCTGCAGAATGCAATTCTTTATACCTCTTTCCTGCATTTGTGCAACTATCATTGAAGCCTCTTCTGAATTCTGAGCCAAGCATACATCATCTTTACCAACAGAGTGTGAATCGCCGCGTTTTACCCAGCATGGAAAAATATTCCATTCCGCAGGTACTCCGTTTGTTGTTTCCAAACATACACTTGCAGGTAAAAAAGGCCTGTTTCCCAACAGCTTTATTTGCTCTGTTCTGCCACAGTTTCTTACTGCACTTACACTATTTATAATGGGAATATCCAGTCTGGACAACTCGTTCTGAACATCTTCTGATCTTGCCATCTGAAATACGGCATCTATATGAATTTCAGTAGGAAAGGTTTCTGAATTGACAAATTCCTCCGGAATACGAACCACATCCACCCCCTGATTTTCCAGTAACATGGATACTTTTTCAAATATCGCAGCATCTGCACTTTCGCGTCCGGGAGAATACTGTTTGGAACGACTTATACCTACTACTGTCATAGCTCCTCACTTATAAGAATTTCAGCCTTTGCCACATCTTCCACATGGTCAACATCAATTACTTTCCCTATATCGAAAGCTTTTACTCTCATACCATTCAGAACCAGTTGACGTTGAAACGCTCGCATTCTGGAGAGACCGTTTTCTATACACTCTTTCAGAACATCCAGACATTTGTCAGTCAGACAGTATATTCCGGCAGAAACATATCGACAATCACCCTGCATATCGTAATAGCCGGTAATGTTCATTTCATTATCCGTCTGTACATACAAAGGCTTTTCATCATCTATATACGATGTTACAGCCATTAAAGCATCTACATTGTCGCTGTTCCTGAATTCTTCTATATACGCTTTAAATCTGGCTGTACTGAATACTGTATCTACGGTTGACAGACAGAATTTCTCTGAATCCAGCAATTCTGA
>JAGCKJ010000093.1 GCA_017647575.1 Bacteroidaceae bacterium
CACCTAAAAGTCCTTCGGCATCAAAGCCAGGAATTTCAGGAAGAGTGATTTCTGGAATTGTGATTTCTGGTAAATCTTCTAATCCAGGAATTTCTGGAAGAGTAATTTCTGGAATTGTAATTCCGCCACCTGCGTTTTCATCCATTTCAGCTTTTTCTTCCCATGTCATAAGCATTGGGATTGATGTATCATAATACATAAACTGTGGATATTCTTCTTTTGATTCAACTGTGCAGTTGTCTGCTTCTGTGAGAAGCCATACATAGAAGTCACCTGTGCCATCATTCATATCATAAGCGATATGGCCAAGGTTCCTGATGAACCATGTCTGTGTTGGATAAGCACATTTAGAAGCGTCAACTACGAAATCTGGAGAGATTTGTGGATTATTTGCGAGGAATGTATCTTTATCTGCATCAAATTCTGCTTTAGCGTCAACATAATTTCCGCCATATGTTACATCCAATGTTTCACCAATATTTGCAACTTTTGCAAAGCTACTTGTGTTGATTGTTTCAATAACACCGTCACTGTTCCAGTTTGCTGCTGGTGTTACAGGTGCGATATATCTGTTATAGTTTGAAACATTGTAATAGTTAGCACCATATAATTGTGCTTTAGCCATATTAAGTGTTGTGCTTGATACAACACTCTGATATTTGGCAACTGTATATTTAAGGTCTGAACCTGCATTTTTAAGCATAAAGCTTTCAGCAGCATCATATTTGTCAGCTGGAATAAGACTCCAGAATGAAGGGATATAACCAAAAATTGGAATAAGAATTTCGTTGTAAATTCTATCCTGACCTGCAAGCATAATCTGGTCAGCCATTTCAGCAATTGTTGTTAAAAGGCCGAGAGATGGAATAAGGCTTGAAAGTTCTGGGTTGCCAAGAATTTCTTGTTTGATAAGCTCGCCAAGTTTTTCACCGTCGATATCTGTGTTACCTGTGAAAAGCTGACCCAACATTTCAAGACCGTTGAAAGCAGCATTAGACATAACAACTGTTTCAATAGATGCAAGTTTACCAGCATCAAAGATTGGGCTCAATGATGAAATGTATGTATTTACAACTGCACCGCCCATGCTTTCTGCGCAAAGAGAAACTTTGTCTGCACCTGTCTTATCTTTAACCATTTCGATATATGCATCAAGCTGCTCAGCAACTTCAAATGGGTCTGCTGTCCAGTCATATGTAAAGATATATGATTGGTCGTCACCAAGTTTTTCTGCAAGCATATATGCAAGAGTCTGTTCAGAAGTTGGTGTGAAGCCAAGGTCTGTATCTGTATTAATAGCTGCAGTTGAATCATCAACTTTAACTACATTTGTTCTGTTACCATTGTTATCATACATAACAGGTGCAAAAATTGATGTTGTAGCTTGTTTCAAAGCGTCAATAAGTACATCAATATTATTTGTATCTGTAAGGTATGTAGCAAGTTTTGGAAGAACTGGTAAAATACCACTGATAATATTTCCTGCTGAGAAGATTTCGTTATCCGCTGCATCATAGAGTGTTTCACCGATGCCACGAACCTGAATTACAGGAACTTTGCTATCTGCTCTTGCGTCACCCAATGCAGCAAATGCTGG
>JAGCKJ010000094.1 GCA_017647575.1 Bacteroidaceae bacterium
AGCTCTTGAGTCGGCAATGACGATTGAGTAGAAAGCATAAGCTTTGTGACCTCTTCTCTGTAGTCTGATTTTTGTTGCCATTGTTTCTCGTTTTTTATTAATTAATGATTTGAATTATGCTATCAACTCGTGATAGCGGGCGCAAAGGTACTGTTTTTTCAGATATAATGTATTTAGTTTGGTGATTATTTTTGTTTTATATGTTGAAATCAGAGCCAGAGAGGTTAAAAAAGGCATAAAAATGTGATTTTTTTTAACCATTTAATTTATTACAATAGAAAAATGCAGTACTTTTGGAGTGTGAAAGAGAGTATCAGACACAACGGTGTTATAGAGAGGATAGAAAACGATGTTGTTTTTGTAAAAATTGTCCAGCTTTCTGCATGTTCCGGTTGTCAGGCAAAATCTCTGTGCAAGATTTCTGAGTCAAAAGAAAAGATTGTAGAGGTCAGAGTTCCGGATGTTACTGCGTACAAGGTTGGCGATCCTGTAGTGGTTACGGGAACAGCATCCCAGGGAACAAAAGCGGTGGTGTTGGCATTCGGCCTGCCGCTCATTATTTTGTTGTCTGTCCTTATAGTACTGACACAGGTAACGGGTGATGAGGCTAAATCGGCTTTGATTGCCTTGCTTGTAATGGTTCCCTACTACGTTGTGCTGTACATCTGCAGAAACAGAATTAAGAGAGTATTCCAGTTTAGTATAAGAAAATAAATACAAACTAAATATGTCCAGTATGATTTTAACAGCGGTTTTGGTGTTGGGTATTACAGGCCTGATATTGGCTGTGGTACTTTTTGTTGTAGCCAAAAAGTTCGCTGTAGAAGAAGACCCAAGAGTGGTCCAGATTAATGAACTTTTGCCAGGTGCAAATTGTGGTGGCTGTGGTTTTCCAGGCTGTGCTGCTTTTGCAGAAAACTGCGTAAAGAAGGGTTCGTTAAAGGGAATGAAGTGCTCCGCAGCAAGTGGAGAAGTTATGCAGCAGATTGCAGAGATACTTGGCGATGTAGTGGAGCAGTCAACTCCGCAGGTTGCTGTAGTAAGATGTAACGGCAGCTGTGAGAACCGCCCACGTACAAATGTTTACGATGGTGCAGCGCGTTGTGCTATTGCGCACATGATGTCCGGTGGTGAAACCGGTTGTGCATACGGTTGTCTGGGTTGCGGCGATTGTGTGTCAGCATGTAAGTTCGATGCTATCAGCATGAATCCTGAAACAGGACTTCCTGAAATTGATCAGGATAAGTGTACTGCCTGCGGCATGTGTGTAACTGCATGTCCACGTAACATCATTGAACTGCGTAACAAGAATAAGCTGAACAGAAGAATTTACGTTTCATGTGTAAACAAGGATAAAGGACCTGTAGCCAAGAAGGCATGTGCAGTATCCTGCATAGGTTGCGGTAAGTGTGTTAAGGCATGTCAGTTTGAAGCAATAACACTGGAAAACAACCTGGCATACATTGACTTTGAAAAGTGCAGACTCTGCAGAAAATGTGTTGACGAATGTCCTCAGCACACTATTCTTGCAGTGAATTTTCCTGAGAGAAAGAAGGTTGTAGAAGAAAATACTCAAGCCAACTAATGAATATGAAGAAAACATTTACAATAGGTGGAGTTCATCCTGATGAGAATAAACTTACATCAGAAAAACCAATTGTTGGTTTGGGACTTCCAAAACAGGCTGTATATCCGTTGTCTCAGCATATAGGTGCTCCTTCAGTACCATGTGTAGCAAAGGGCGATATGGTTAATGTAGGTACAAAAATTGCTGATGCAGGTGGTTTTATGTCGGCTGTAATCCATTCAGGAGTCTCTGGTAAGGTATCAAAAATAGATACTGTGCTGGATGCAAGCGGTTATAGAAAACCTGCCATCTATATTGATGTTGTTGACGATGTATGGGAAGAGTCAATTGACAGATCGGAAACAATAGTAGAGGAGTGCAATCTTTCATCAGAAGAGATAATCAACAAGATTAAAGAGGCCGGTATAGTAGGTCTGGGTGGCGCTTGTTTCCCAACCCACGTTAAACTGATGCCTCCAAAGGATTGCAAGATAGATTCACTTGTAATCAATGCAGTAGAGTGTGAACCATATCTTACTGCCGACCATAGATTGATGCTGGAGCATCCGGATGAGATTATTATTGGTGTAAAGATCCTTCTGAAGGCTCTGAATATCAATAATGCATATATAGGAATTGAAGAGAATAAACCTGATGCTATTGCGCTGTTGCAGAGTAAGGTGGCTAATATTCCCGGAATAGAGGTAGTAAGTCTAAAGACCAAGTACCCTCAAGGTGGTGAAAAGCAGCTTATAGAGGCTGTAACCGGCAGACAGGTACCACCTCCACCGGCATTGCCTGCAAGCGTTGGCGTTGTTGTTCAGAATGTGGGTACTGTATATGCTGTTTATGAAGCAGTTCAGAAGAATAAGCCTCTTTTTGAAAGAGTGGTAACAGTAACCGGCAAGAGCGTTCAGAACCCTGCAAACCTTAAGGTAAGAATGGGTACTCCTGTCTCTCAGGTTATTGATTATGCTGGTGGCATGCCGGAAGATACAGGTAAACTGATCAGCGGTGGCCCAATGATGGGACGTCCTCTTTTGAATGCAGATGTTCCTGTGGTTAAGGGTACATCGGGTGTTCTGATGCTTCGCGAAGCCGATGCAATAAGAAAGGAAGAACAGCATTGTATTCGTTGTTCCAAGTGCGTACAGGCATGTCCAATGGGTCTGGAACCATATCTGTTGGCAACATGCGGAGAGAAGAGTGACTGGGAAAGAGCTGAACAGGAGTGGATTATGAGCTGTATAGAGTGTGGATGCTGTCAATCATCATGTCCATCTCACAGACCACTTCTTGATTGGGTAAGATTAACAAAGAATAAGGTTGGCGGAATTATCCGTTCACGAAACACTAAATAATTGAATCAGGATGGCTAAACTATTTATATCGACATCACCGCATGCTCACAATGGAGATTCGGTTGAGAAAAATATGTATGCAGTAGTAATTGCCCTGATTCCGGCATTTATAGCATCAATTGTTGCTTTTGGCCTGGGATCATTGATTGTTACAGCAACATCGGTTATATCTTGTCTCTTTTTTGAATGGGCAATTACAAAATATCTGCTCAAACAGGAGAAGACAACTATCTGGGACGGATCGGCAATTGTAACAGGTTTGTTGCTGGCATTTAACCTGCCGTCAAATCTACCTCTTTATATAATTATAGTAGGTGCCTTGGTTGCAATTGGTATTGGTAAGATGGCATTTGGCGGATTAGGTAATAATCCTTTTAACCCTGCTCTTGTAGGACGTGTCTTCCTGTTGATTTCATGCCCTGCAAAGATGACATCATGGCCAGAGACACATCAGTTGCTCTCTTATGCCGATGCAGTAACAACAGCTACACCTCTCAGCATTATGAAAGATGCGTTGTATGGCAATACTGCAGCATTGAATCAGCTTCCTGAATTGTGGAAACTGTTTGTAGGTAATACTGCCGGCTGTCTGGGCGAAGTCAGTGCTTTGGCTCTTCTGCTGGGTCTGGCATACCTGCTGGCCCGCAGAGTAATTACATGGCATATCCCTGTTTCAATTTTGGGCACAGTGCTGGTTTTCACTGCAATTATGTGGATGGTAAATCCTGTAATGTATGCTAATCCTTTATATCATATCTTCTCCGGAGGTTTGATGCTTGGTGCAATTTTCATGGCAACAGACTATGTAACATCACCAATGACACCGAAAGGTATGATTATCTATGGCGTGGGAATTGGTTTCCTGACAGTTCTGATCAGATATTTCGGTTCATATCCGGAGGGTATGTCATTCGCAATACTTATTATGAATGCAGTTAATCCATTAATCTGTAATTGGTGCAAACCTAAACGTTTTGGAGTAGTGAAAAAATGAAAAAGTTAAAATCAAATATAACAAATATGGTGCTGGTATTATCACTGATATCAGTGGTTGCAGCAGCACTTTTGGCTTTGGTTAACCAAATCACAAGCGGGCCTATTGAAAAGATTAATGCTGAAACATTGGCAAATGGTATCAAGCAGGTAATTGTAGGCGACGAAGAGATAGAGTTCACTGTTTCAGAACCAATAGACAAGGATGGATTCCTGTTCTATAAAGTTTACAATTCTGACAGTGAGTTGCTGGGAACAGCAGTAAAGAGTACAGACGGAAATGCTTTTGGTGGCAATCTGGTTGTTCTTGTAGGATTTAATCCTGATGGAACAATTCTGGGCTACGAAGTACTGGAACATGCTGAAACACCGGGATTGGGTGCGTTGGCAGTAACATGGTTCAAACAGGCTTCTTCAGCTTCCGATAAAAAGCAGTCCAAGTTTGTGGATATATTGTTCGGAGCACCTGGAAAGGCCGGTAACCACAATATAGTAGGTATGAATCCTGCTGATGGTGGCTTTACAGTTACAAAAGATGGTGGTAAGATTGATGCAATAACAGCTTCTACTATTACATCGCGTGCATTCCTGCGTGCAGTGGAGAATGCTTATAAAGCGCTCTTTACAGATGGTAACGTGGATAATGTAAGTGGTGCAACTGTTCAAAATTGATAGGAGATTATAGAGTATGAAGAATTTTAAGATAATACTTAACGGTATATTAAAGGAGAATCCAACATTTGTTCTTCTTTTGGGAATGTGTCCTACATTGGCTACCACTACATCGGCTATCAATGGTTTGGGTATGGGCGTGGCAACAATGTTTGTGCTGATTTGCTCTAACGTGTTTATTTCACTGCTTAAGAATCTTATTCCTGATGGAGTGAGAATACCTTGTTATATTATTGTAATTGCATCGTTTGTAACAATGTTGCAGATGATAATGCAGGCGTACGTTCCTGATCTGTATAAGACTCTGGGTATCTTTATACCTTTGATCGTTGTAAACTGTATCATTTTAGGACGTGCCGAGGCTTTTGCAGCAAAGAATAATGTACTGGCATCTTTATGCGACGGTGTTGGTATTGGTATTGGTTTTACACTGGCACTTACACTGTTAGGTCTGGTACGTGAGTTGCTGGGTAATGGTTCTCTGTTTGGAATGGAGATACTTCCTGAATCAATGCGCATGCTTGTTTTTGTACTTGCTCCGGGTGCATTTATTACTTTGGGTTTGTTGATTGCGATTGTTAATAAAATAAAGAACTAAAAACTGACATTATGGAATATTTTTTGATTTTTATATCTGCGATATTTGTTAACAACATCGTACTATCGCAATTCTTGGGTATCTGTCCGTTTTTAGGTGTGTCAAAAAAGGTTGGTACAGCAGCCGGTATGGGTGTAGCAGTTGCATTTGTGCTTGTGATAGCTGTTATTGTTACCTTCCTGTTGCAGAACTACGTATTGGTACCATTTGGTCTGGAATATCTGCAGACAATAGTCTTTATTTTGGTTATTGCAGGTCTGGTACAGATGCTTGAAATTGTTCTTAAAAAGATGTCACCATCATTGTATCAGGCATTAGGTATCTTCCTGCCACTTATTACTACAAACTGTTGTATTCTTGGTGTATCAATATTGGTAGCAAACGGAACTTACAATGCACAAGGTTTGGAACCTACACTGTTGGTAGGTGTTATTTATGCCTTTGCAACTGCAGTAGGTTTTGCTCTTGCGCTGATTATCTTTGCCGGAATACGCGAACAGCTGAGTATGGTTAATATCCCTAAGAATATGGAGGGTATAGCAATAGCACTGATTACTGCAGGTCTGCTGGCTCTGGCATTTATGGGCTTCAGCGGAGTAGATCAGGGTATAGCAAATGCTGTTGGTCTGAAATAATCGACAAAATTAAATATCAATTTGCGGATGAAAGTTCGCTCCAAGAGGATCATTTTCATGGTCCTCTTGTTTTGTATTTGTCTCCGGGATATCCTGATTAATCTTTGACTGAATGGATTTGGCACCCAGATTATCAAACAGAGCAAGTTCTGAGCGGAATGCCAGTCTTACATCGCCTACACCACCATTTCTATGTTTTGCAATGATGATTTCAGCTACACCATGAAGGTCGTTGTGCTGTGGATCTTCATAAATCTTGTAATATTCAGGACGATGGATAAAACATACAATATCGGCATCTTGCTCAATAGCACCGGATTCACGAAGGTCGTTCAGCTGAGGACGCTTGCCTTCGTATCCACCTTCACGGGAATCTACGCTGCGGTTCAGCTGTGAAAGGGCAATAATAGGAATATCAAGCTCTTTAGCAATAGCCTTAAGGTTTCTTGAAATGGTACTGATCTCTTCCTGACGGTTGCCGAACTTAATACCGCTGGCATTCATCAGCTGCAGATAGTCTATGATTATCAGCTGAATATCATGTTCTGATTTCAGACGGAAAGCTTTGGAACGGAACTCTGTAATTGATAGTGATGGAGTATCGTCCAGATATATTGGTGCATTCTGCAGAGCACTTACTTTCTGGTCAAGAATGTTCCATTCGTATGGTGCCAGTCGGCCGTCACGCAATTTATGTCCCGGTATTTCGCAGACGCTTGAAATAAGACGGTTTACCAACTGCACGTTTGACATTTCAAGAGAGAAAACAGCTACAGGAGTGTTGTTGTTTACTGCAATGTTTTTTGCCATTGAAAGCGCAAATGCAGTTTTACCCATAGCAGGACGGGCGGCTAAAATAATAAGGTCAGATTTCTGCCATCCCGATGTGACGTCGTCCAATGCCTTGAAACCGCTTGCCAGACCGCTCATACCTTTGGCACGTGTTGCTGCAGTCTTGATTCTCTGCATAGCATCTGAAAGTACAGAGTCAATAGATGAGAAGTCCTTTTTGATGTTTCTGTGGGTTATCTGGAATAGTCCGCCTTCTGCCTCCTGCAGAAGTTCAGATACATCGGTTGTACTATCGAATGCTTTGGCTTGTATATCACCGGTAAAGCTGATGAGTTCACGTGCAATAGCCTTCTGGGCAATAATTTGAGCATGATATTCAATGTGCGCAGACGATGTAACCTTACCTGCTAAAAGTGCAATATATGCAGCACCACCAGCCTCTTCCAACTGACCGGTGCTTTTCAGCTGTTCAGTAACAGTTAGGATGTCAATAGGACGCTGGCTGATATACAGAGAAGATACAGCAGAATAGATAGCTCTGTGTCTGTTGTCATAGAATGATTCGGTTTTCAGAATGTCGCTGACTGAAATGAATGCATCCTGCTCTATCATTAATGCACCAAGTACCGCCTCTTCCAGTTCTAGTGCCTGAGGCTGTAAGTGGTTCAGTACTATGTTTTCTGTCTGTTTTGATTGCCTGCTTCTTGTTGTCTGTGCCATTGTTTTCTTATTTGTTTTGCAAAGTTATCTCATTTGTTCTCTATGTGAAATTAAAATTGCCTGTTGTTATCAACTAATTTTCAACAACTAAAAAAGTGACATCTGTGAACAATTATATCGTATAAATAGCTTAACTTTACTGAAATTTTAGCAGACTTATGATTACTTTTCCAAACGCAAAGATAAATATCGGTTTGAACATTGTGGCTAAAAGAGCAGATGGCTATCACGATATAGAGACTCTGTTTTTTCCTGTAAATCTGCAGGATGCCCTGGAGGTTACACTTAAGAAGCCTCTGGATTCATCTTTTCTGAAGAAGAAAATTGAGGCAGGAAGTTTGTTGAATCTGAAAACGGAGAGCAGATTTCAAACCGAAACTGAGTTTAGTGAAGATTGTTATGATTTGCACCTTTTAGGTGATGCAATAGAGGGAAATCCGGCAGATAATCTGGTGGTGAAAGCATATAGATTGCTTGCAGAAGATTTTGATATTCCGCCAGTTGTTATTCATCTGTATAAGCATATTCCGTCAGGAGCAGGTTTGGGAGGTGGCTCATCAGATGCAGCTCAGATGATTGCGTTGTTGAATAAACGATTTGGCCTGAGAATGAAAAACCGTTGTATGGAGCGTTATGCTGCGCAGCTGGGTTCTGATTGTGCATTTTTTATAAGGAATAAACCTGCTTATGCAACCGGAAGAGGTGAAATTCTTACTCCGGTAGATTTGTCGTTGCAGGGTTATTCAATAGTGATAGTAAAGCCGGATGTTTTTGTAAGTACTGCTGAAGCATACGCTAATGTTACTCCTGCAAAACCAGAGGTTTCGTTGCTGGATGTAATTAAACGCCCTGTTTCAGAATGGAAGGATTTAATAGTGAACGATTTTGAAAAGAGTGTTTTTGCCAAGCATCCGCAGCTGCAACAGATAAAAGAGCAGTTGTACTCATTGGGCGCCGATTATGCTTCAATGTCCGGTTCAGGTTCTGCAATATACGGTATATTTAAAGAGCCAATAAAAAGTCCCGAACAATATTTTCCAGATATGTTCTGTCGTCAGAGGGAATTGATTTAATCTATAGAATATAGACATTATATGGCTTTCGCTTTAATTTCATAGAGCGAAAGTCTTTGTTTTATATAAGGTGTATTGATAATTTTTGTAATTTTGCACTTCATAGACGAAAAGCGTAAAAATGAATATTTCATACAAATGGTTAAAGGAGTATGTAGATTTTAATCTTACTCCTGACGAAGTAGCAAAAGCATTGACCTCTATAGGTTTAGAGGTTGGCTCAGTTGAAGAGGTTCAATCAGTTAAAGGCGGATTGAAAGGTATTGTAATTGGTGAGGTCCTGACATGTGAGGAACATCCAAATTCAGATCATCTTCATGTAACAACTGTAAACGAAGGTAATGGTTCAGAACCTGTACAGATAGTATGTGGCGCACCTAATGTGGCTGCAGGCCAGAAAGTTGTGGTTGCAACTATAGGCGCAAAGATTTACGATGGTGATGAATGTTTTACAATCAAACCATCAAAACTGCGTGGCGTAGCATCGTCTGGAATGCTCTGTTCAGAAAAGGAGCTTGGACTTGGTAATAGCCATGACGGTATTATGGTTTTGCCTGAGGATGCAATTCCTGGAACTCCGGCAGCTGAATATTTCCATCTTGAATCAGACTATGTTATTGAAGTTGATATAACTCCAAACCATGCTGATGCATGTTCACACTGGGGTGTAGCAAGAGACTTCTATGCATGGCTTGTACAGAATGGTTACAAGACATCATTAAACCGTCCGTCAGATTCTGCTTTTGCAGTAGATGATAATAATCTGCAGATAGATATTGAAGTAGAAAATACTGAAGCATGTCCAAGATATGCCGGTGTATCTATAAAGGGAGTAACCATTAAAGAGAGTCCGGAATGGTTAAAGAATAAGATGGTGGCTATAGGTCTGAATCCGATAAACAACGTAGTGGATATCACAAACTATATCCTACACGCTTACGGTCAGCCACTTCACAGCTTTGATGCCGATATGATTGAAGGCGGCAAGGTTGTAGTAAAGACAATGCCGGAAGGTACTCCATTTGTAACACTTGATGGCCAGGAGAGAAAATTGTCAGACAGAGATTTGATGATTTGTAACACCAAGGAGCCTATGTGTATAGCAGGTGTGTTTGGTGGTCAGAAATCGGGTATTACAGAAAATACCAAGAACGTCTTCCTGGAGAGTGCATATTTTAATCCAACATGGGTAAGAAAATCAGCTCGCAGACATCAGTTGAATACCGATGCATCATTCCGTTTTGAACGTGGAATAGATCCAAATGGTGTGATTTATGCGCTAAAGCAGGCTGCAATGCTTATTAAGGAGCTTGCCGGTGGTACTATATCAATGGAAGTTAAGGATTTGTATCCACAACCTATAGAGGACTTTAAGGTAGATTTCCAGTATCAGTATGCAAATTCTCTGATTGGTAAGGAGATTCCAGCTGAAACTATCAAGAGCATTGTAACAAATCTGGGTATGAGAATTGTTGCTGAAACAGCCGATGGTTTGTCACTGCTTGTACCTCCGTTCAGAGTAGATGTACAGCGTCCATGCGATGTTGTGGAAGAGATTTTAAGAATATACGGATATAACAATATTGAGTTTGGTAAGTCAGTACAGTCAAGTCTTACTGTTCAGGGTGAAGTAGATCGTTCTCACAAACTACAGGATCTTGTTTCAGAACAGTTGGTTGGCTGTGGCTTTAATGAAATATTGAACAATTCACTTACAAAGGCTGCATATTATGACGGCCTGGAAACATACAATCCTGAACGTCTGGTAAGATTGATGAACCCGCTCAGCTCTGATCTGAATGTATTGAGAGCATCTTTGCTGTTTGGAGGTCTGGAGAGCCTTTCAAGAAACGTGCGTCGTCAGAATGGTAATCTGAGATTCTTTGAATTTGGCAAGTGCTACTATTTTGATGCAAAACGCAGAGAATCACTTGCAGCTCCTGCAGAAGATGGTACTGCACAGAACCCATTGAAGGCATACAGTGAAGACAATCATCTTGGTATGTGGATTACAGGTAACAGAGTAGAAGCTTCATGGGCACATCAGGATGAAAAGAGTTCTGCATTTGAATTAAAGTCATATCTGCTTAATATCTTTACCCGTCTGGGTTTGAAGAGAGATGCAGTGGTAGTATCAGAATCGGAAAATGAACTCTTCTCTGCTGCACTGGAATATAAGACCAGAGGTGGTAAGACAGTTGCAGTTATGGGAGTAGTAAACGTTAAGATTGCTGCAATGTTCGATTTGACAGCTCCTGTGTATTATGCTGATGTAAACTGGGATGAATTGCTTAAGGCTACCCGTAAAGTTAAGGTCGGATATACAGAATTACCAAAATATCCTTCTGTACGTCGTGACCTGGCTCTGCTGATTGACAAGCAGATACAGTTTGCTGAAATAGAAAAGATAGCATATCAGACAGGTGGTAAGCTATTGAAAGATGTAGCATTGTTTGATGTATATGAAGGCAAAAACCTAGAGGCTGGCAAGAAGAGTTATGCTGTAAGCTTCTTGTTGCAGGACGAAACACAGACATTGAACGATGTGATGATTGAGAAGGTAATGAACAAGCTGATCAAATCTTTGCAGGAGAAGCTTGATGCAAAATTGAGATAATAATTAAAATAATATAGACTATGGGAAGAGCGTTTGAATTTAGAAAGGCCAGAAAGATGAAACGTTGGGGTAATATGGCTAAGACATTTACCCGTATTGGTAAACAGATATCTATTGCAGTTAAGGCAGGCGGTCCTGATCCTGACAATAACTCTGCATTGCGTGCTATCATTGCAACAGCAAAGCATGAGAATATGCCAAAGGACAACATTGAGCGCGCTATAAAGAATGCAATGGGTAAAGACCAGAAGGACTATAAGGAGATGAACTATGAAGGTTATGGTCCTCATGGTATTGCAATCTATGTGGAAACTCTGACAGATAACACCACCCGTACAGTAGCCAACGTACGTAGCGTATTCACAAAGTTTGGCGGAACATTGGGTACAAGCGGTAGTCTGGACTTTATGTTCTCACACAAATGTCAGTTCACTATTGCTCCTAAAGAAGGTGTTGATATGGATGATCTGATTCTGGAACTTATCGATTTAGGTGTAGAAGATGAATACGATTTTGATGAAGAGGAGAATACTGTAGTTTTGTATGGTGATCCAAAATCTTATTCAGCTATTCAGAAGTATCTTGAAGAGAACGGCTTTGAAGTTAAAGCAGCTGAATTTACACGTATTCCAAACGATTTGAAGGATGTAACTCCTGAACAGCGTGAAACAATTGATAAGATTGTAGAGCGTCTGGATGATGACGATGATGTTCAGGTAGTATACACAAATATGCGTCCTGAATAAGAGTTATGTACGAAGATAGAATACAGCGTGCTGTAGAAAACTTCAAACAGGGATATAATTGTGCACAGGCGGTTACGGCCGCCTTTGCTGATTTATATAGCCTTACGGAAGAACAGGCTCTGCTTGTTTCAGCCTCTTTTGGTGGCGGAATAGGCAGAATGCGTGAAGTTTGCGGAGCTGCATCTGGAATGTTTATACTTGCCGGAATGCAGACAGGAACTACTGATCCAAAGGACTCCAAAGGTAAAGAGTATAACTATCAGGTGGTACAGCAACTGGCATCAGAATTCAGAAAACGTAACGGTTCAATAATTTGCGGTGAACTTCTGGGTCTGAGAAAACCTGCAGAAAATAGTGCACAACAGTTTACAGATACAAAGCCAGAGGAACGAACTCCTGAATACTACAAAAAAAGACCTTGTGTTAAAATGGTAGAGGAGGGTGCCCGTATTTTTGCTGAATATTTAGAATCTATTAATCAGTAAACTGATTTTTAGGTTAAAAGAGTTAAAAATGCAACTTTGTATAATAATACTATCATTATAAATTTGTAACTTTGCACCGAATTAAATGATAATAAGATGTTTATAGAAAATGTAGGTACTTATGCAGGCCAGATATGGTGTGCATTGGAGGGTAAGAATGCCCTTTCTCAGAAAGAAATCAAGAAAGCAACAAAACTGAAGGATAAGGAATTTTATCTTGGTTTGGGTTGGTTGCTACGTGAAGACAAAATCAACGTAACAGAAGGTGAAACTGAAAATTACTATGCATTGAAGTAATTCAATCAATAATCAGAAAACCAGAATGTGGCTGACAACGGTCTGTCGAACCAAAGTCAGCCACATTTTCTTTGCAAATTATACGTCACAAGTACGTAGGGAGTGTTTTGCGACCTGAATTTACGTGGTCGTTAATGTTTAATCGTTTCCTTTGCAACCGAATTTCAAAACAATTAATAATGGAAAAAAGAACAGTCTGGAAAAAGAGATGCTTTAAACTATCTTTATTGCTCTCATTGGTACTTTTAGTATTGTATGTATATATTTTGGTTGTTGGCATATTGCCAGATATGTCAGGGGGATCGTCATTGCAAAATAGCGCAGGGAGTTATGCAGTATGTTACTCTGTAACAGATGTAGATTATAGTAGAGATTCTATTGATGTCTTTATGGAGTTTTTAAAACCGTCTGATGAAGGAATATTCAGTATTGCAGGATCATCTGTTATTATCAATAAAGATAGTCAATACAGATTACTTAATGCATATGGTGTAGAAACCGATTCAGTTATCGATTTCTCAATATCAGATACTATAAGGTGTAGGCTGGTGTTTGAATCGGATGGACTTTGTGTAAATCATAAATCTGACACCTTGGTTATACCAATGCCATTGCCTGCAGGAGGAATTTATGTTAGGCGTGGTATAGGTGATTTTTATCAAGCTAAAAAGAACCTTATTACATATACAATAGTACTGTTGTTCATCCTATCTTTTACTATTTATCAATATGTCAGAATTAGAAGGATAGGTTTGTATGATAATGAACTCTTCCACTATATAATCAATGAGACTAAACACAGTTTTGCAGAGAAGGGACTATATTCTTCAATTTATAAATTACTGTTGGATGAAGAAGTTGATACTACCATATTATACAGCGAAATAGTTATCCATACCGAGAATTTATGTAGCTATATCAAATCAAAGAATAGAAGAAAGAGTTTGTCAGAAAAAGATATGTTACTGATATCTCTTTTTGTACTTAATGTTCCTAACAAGATAGTACAACGCTTGCTGGATATGTCTGAAAAGACTTTGTACAACAAGAAATCAAAGTATAAATATATTTTGGATGCTACTAACAAATAAATATTTGAGCATGAAAAAGATAAAAATTCTTGGAATCGTAAGAACTATATTGAATGTTCTTTTGTTCATTTTTATATCGCTTTATGTATTGACATTATTTATAACTCCTGTTTATTATGTAGATGGCAAACGAACAGTATCTTCATGGACACTAACTATAAATGGAGGTGATTTACAATTTAATCTGTTGAATATAGAACTCTCCGTAATCATAGTTATAGCCATTTTGCTTTTAGCGGTATTTCTTTGCATAAGACGGGCTAAATTGATGACTGCCAGTAGATTGATATGTACTATTGATGCTTTGAAAATAGAGTTGGATAAAGCAAAAAAACAGCTGCTAACAACCGCTTCTAATAGACTAATTACAAATGAATTGTCCGTTTCAGATTTGACAGATAACTGTTATTTAAAACCCCATTTATACAGGAGATTAAAGAGTGACATAGGTGACTGTTATAGTTCTGTGTTCTATATTATCTCTCAATTAAGTGTTCAGCCTTTAACAGAAGATGACTATCTATATACTGCATTGATGTCGCTTGGCTATAAAAACGAAACCATTAAAACAATTACCCGATGGTCTGGAAGCGCCATTAAGTCAAGATTGTACCATATTAAACAGAAAATGACAGTAGAACTGTTTGAAACTTTGCTCAATTCGTAAAAGAGTGGTAACTTCGCAGAAGTTTATTGAGTATATGGAAAAAATCAGGAATTTCTGCATAATAGCGCATATTGACCATGGTAAATCTACCCTGGCAGATAGATTATTGGAGTACACAAAGACCATCAACATCACAGAAGGTCAGATGCTTGATGATATGGATTTGGAAAAGGAACGTGGTATAACCATTAAGAGCCACGCCATACAGATGGAGTATGAACGCGGTGGAGAAAAATATATACTAAACCTTATTGACACTCCGGGACACGTGGACTTTTCATACGAAGTGTCACGTTCTATAGCTGCCTGTGAAGGTGCACTGCTTATTGTAGATGCTACACAGGGCGTTCAGGCACAGACTATCAGTAACCTTTATATGGCTATTGAGAACGATCTGGAGATTATACCAGTACTTAACAAGTGCGATATGCAGAGCGCAATGCCAGACGAAGTTGAAGATGAAATTATTGAGCTGTTGGGTTGTGACCGTAGTGAGATAATTCGTGCTTCAGCTCGTACCGGACAGGGCGTACCTGAGATTTTAGATGCTATTATAGACAGAATACCGCATCCGGAAGGCGATGAAGATGCTCCATTGCAGGCACTTATTTTTGACTCTGTATTCAACTCTTTCCGTGGTATTATTGCATATTTCAAGATTGTAAATGGTTCTATCAAGAAGGGCGATAAGGTTAAGTTCTTCAATACAGGAAAAATGTATGAAGCCGATGAAATAGGTGTGCTTCGTATGAATATGGTTCCACGCGATGAGATGCATACAGGCGATGTGGGCTATATTATCTCCGGAATCAAAACATCTACAGAAGTAAAGGTGGGTGATACCATTACTCATGTTTCTGCACCATGTGAAAAGGCTATAGCCGGTTTTGAGGAATCAAAGCCAATGGTGTTTGCAGGTGTATATCCTATTGAGGCCGATGATTTTGAAGATCTGCGTTCATCATTGGAGAAACTGCAGCTTAACGATGCTTCATTAAGCTTCTTCCCTGAATCTTCTGCAGCGTTGGGATTTGGTTTCCGTTGCGGATTCCTTGGACTGCTCCACATGGAGATTGTGCAGGAACGTCTGGATAGAGAGTTCGATATGAGTGTTATTACTACAGTGCCTAACGTATCGTATATGGTATATGATAAACAGGGTGGGGTAACAGAGGTACATAACCCAAGCGGTATGCCCGATTTGACACTTATAGATCATATAGAAGAACCATTCATAGATGCATCAATAATTACTACTACAGACTATATAGGCCCTATAATGACTCTGTGTCTGGATAAACGTGGTGAACTGGTAAAACAGCAGTTTATACATGGTAACCGAGTAGAGTTGTATTTTAAGTTGCCATTGGGCGAAATAGTAATTGACTTCTATGATAAGCTGAAGAGTATATCAAAAGGTTACGCATCGTTCGATTATCACCCTGCAGGATTCCGTCCTTCAAAACTTATAAAGCTGGATATTCTGCTGAATGGTGAACCTGTAGATGCTCTTTCTACATTGACACACTTTGATAATGCATACGATTTAGGACGTAAGATGTGTGAAAAGCTGAAAGAGCTTATTCCGCGTCAGCAGTTTGATATAGCTATCCAGGCTGCAATTGGTACTAAAATTATTGCCCGTGAAACCATCAAACAGGTGCGTAAGGATGTTACGGCTAAATGTTATGGTGGTGACGTTTCACGTAAGCGTAAACTTCTGGAAAAACAGAAGAAGGGTAAGAAACGTATGAAACAGATTGGTAATGTTGAGGTGCCTCAGAAGGCATTCCTTGCAGTGCTTAAACTGGATTGATTACTCAAATCTAAGACTCTTTGACGGGGATATTCGTGATATTATAGCAGATGGTGCCAGCAGCATCAGCATAGAAAGAGTAAACATCACAATATTCAGTAGTATAAACCAGCCAATTTTTAACTCCATAGGAACACTATCTACGTAGTAGCTGGCTGGGTCCAAAGGTATAATTTGCAGGTGTTGTTGTAGTAAAACTATGGCAACACCTATTGCATTACCTATAAGCATTCCTTTGCCTATGATGTGAGTGGCAAAGTGGAGGAAAATTCTTCTGACAGTTGCATTATCTGCACCTAAGGCTTTCAGTGTACCTATGGTTGCGGTACGTTCAAATATTATAATAAGTAATCCGGATATCATGGTAAATCCTGAAATACCTAGCATCAGAACGAGGATAGCCACTACGTTTACGTTCAGCACATCCAACCATGCAAACAGACCGGCATTCAGATCTTCCATTGTCTCTATCAGGTAAGCTTCATCGTTTCTGGCATCGGAGTGATTCATTATCTCTCTTACAGATTCATAGGCTTTATCCAGATACTTTTCGTCTGTTAGTCTTATCTCCAGACCTGTCGCCTGATTGCTATCCCATCCATTCAATCTCTGTAATACATTTATATCGGTAATGCCGAATACCTGATCGTATTCTGAAAAGTTTGTTTTGAAAATACCTGTAATCGTGGCACGTCTGGCTCGAATAGAGTTTTGCATAAAATAGATGTCTATCTTATCGCCAGCCTTTACCATCATCTTGTTGGCAATCTCCTGTGATAATACTATCCAGGTATCTTTTAAAGAATCTGAGGGGAGGGGAATATATCCGTCAGTAAGGTGCGCGTTGAAAAAAGAGAGATCGTACTCCTGACCTATACCTTTCAGCATAAAGCCATGGAACAGACTGTCTGTTTTTAGTATGCCTGGCTTGTGAATGAAACGTTGTACATGGTCTATCTCTTTTGCATCATTCATCTCCATAAAGAGAACCTCATCGCATGTAATTGGCTCTTCTGTTGTTCCAAAGTTCATCTGATAGTTGGTAACTGTAATGTGCTGTGTAAAGCCAATCACAATATCGCGTATCTGGTTTCGGAAACCTCTGGTTACTGCCATGGTTACAATCATTACAGCCAGTCCCAGAGCTATGCCGATAGTAGCAATAACAATAGCCGGGCGGGAACCTCCTTTGGCGCTACCGTCCGAACCATACAGCCTCTTTGCAATGAACCTTTCCATTATGATGTCAATTATATTGCGAAGATACTCCTTTTGTGGCAATTGTTTTGTAAGTTTGCCCAGATTTTGAGTTTTAAATATATTACGATGTCCGATTATAGCTATATAGGGGAGAGATTGGCAGAGATAAAGGCTACGCTGAAAGCAGGTGTGAATTTGGTTGCTGTATCTAAAACACATCCGGTAGAGGCTCTGCAGGCAGCATATAATGAAGGTCAGCGTATCTTTGGCGAAAATAAGGTTCAGGAGATGACTATGAAACAGGAACTGTTGCCCAAAGATATTGAGTGGCATTTTATAGGCCATGTGCAGAGGAATAAGATTAAGTATATGGCACCATACGTATCTGTTATTCAGGGAGTTGATAACTTTGAAAAGCTTGTGGAGATAAACAAGCAAGCAGCAAAGTATAACCGAAACATAAAGTGCCTTTTGCAGATACATGTTGCAACAGAAGAGACAAAATTCGGTTTTACTCCGGAAGAATGTCTGAATATGCTTGAAACATCGGCATGGGCTGATTTACCAAATGTAACAATAGCCGGAGTAATGGGTATGGCATCCTTTACCGATAATATGGAACAGGTAAGGGCAGAATTTGAACAGTTGGTTACCTTATTTAATACTATAAAGAGACGTTACTTTGCAGAGGTTGATACATTTACTATGATTTCTGCCGGTATGAGTGATGATTACCATATAGCTATGGATTGTGGCAGCAATTTGGTCAGAATAGGAAGCAGTATATTTGGTGCACGCGATTACAGTAAATAATTGTGAGGCTTTTATATAAGAATAGTCCCGAAAGTACTGAAATAGTGCTCCCGGGACTGCTTTTATTCTGTTATTACTCCTTCTGGTAAAGGAATCGTTTGATACTCTTCTTAGGAGTCTTTTCAAACTCTTCGTGATAAATTCTTATCTGTGAAACCTGTTCGTATGCTGGTAGCAGAGAGTTTAGTTCTACTCTGTTCTGCTCCATTATAACTGCAATCTGTTCTTCAGAAAGTTTTGCTTTCATTGTTTCATCAAAATCAGGATAAACCAAAGCTACAAGTTTGCCCTGTTCTGAAATTACCAGAGATTCAGATACATATTGCATATTGTTCAGGTGGTCTTCAATCTCTTCCGGGTAGATATTCTGTCCGGAAGGGCCAAGAATCATACTCTTGCTTCTGCCCTTAATAAAGATGTTACCATCCTTGTCAATAATACCTAAGTCGCCGGTGTACATCCAGCCATCCTTATCGATAGTCTCTTCTGTCTGTTTTTCGTTCTTGTAGTAACCAAGCATTACGTTAGGACCACGGCAGATAATTTCGCCAGGAATGTTTTCAGGGTCATTACTCAGAACCTTTACTTCCATATTAAGGGCTGCCTTACCACATGAACCCGGTTTGAATTTATCCCATGCTTCGTATGATATAATTGGTCCGCATTCAGTAGCACCATATCCTACTGTGTATGGGAATTTTACTGACGCCAGAAGCTTCTCTACATCCTGATTGAATGCTGCACCACCTATTATAATTTCATACAGGTTGCCACCAAAGGCAGAAATTAGTTCATCACGTACCTTCTTTCTTATCTGGTCATTAACCAAAGGCAACTTCAGAAGCATCTTCATGGATGGTGTCTGAAGTTTAGGAAGAACATTCTTTTTGATAATCTTCTCAATTACCAGAGGAACAGCCACAATAAGTGATGGCTTCAGTTCATTGAATGCCTGGAATATTATCTTTGGACTTGGTATGCGTGTCAGGAAATATATATGACAGCCAACCAGGAATTCATGCATAAATTCAAAGGAGAAACTATACATGTGTGCCATTGGCAATATTGAGATAATAACATCACCTGGTTTCAGGTGTGGTATTGCCTTAAGTCCAAACTGATGGTTGTTGATGATTGATCTGTTTGGAAGCATAACACCTTTTGAGAATCCTGTTGAACCGGATGTGTAGTTTATCATAGCCAGTTCTTCTTCTGAAGTCTCCAGATAGTTTACGTTCTCTTTTGAAAAATCCTTTGGGTACTTTTTGCCAAATAGTTCATTGAGATGTTCGCGTGCGTAAGCAATCTTTTCATTACGTGAAATCACTACATCGTAATCCTCCATCACAATGATACCCTCTACATTGGGCATTGATGCTTCGTTCAGATTCTCCCAGATTTGTTCACCTGCAAATAGAATCTTTGCCTCGGAATGGTTTACAATGTTGTGAATGTTGTCGGCTTTGAATTCGTGCAGAATTGGAACAACTATTGCTCCATACGAAATGGTTGCCAGACAAGCTACCGCCCAGTTTGAACTATTCTTTCCGCATAGTGCAATTCTATCCCCTTTTTCAATACCTGCCTCCTGGAATAATACGTGGAGTTTTGCTATGCGTTCCGCTACATCTCTGTATAGCAGGGTTGCACCCTTGTAGTCAGTAAAGGCTTCTCTGTTCCAGTTGCTCTTTATAGACTGTTCAATGAATGCTGTTAAACAATTGTTATTTGCCATATTATATGTTAAATGTAGTGTGTAGTACTGCAAATGTAGTAAAAATAACAGAATATAGAATCACTGCGCCTTATTCTTGTGGCAAAATAGCCCCCATTTGTGGCAAAGGATAGTCAATTAAATGTAAGATGTGGTGTTTTTTACGTGGGTTTTTCTCACAAAAAAACGAACTTTAAAAAAAATATTGTAGATTTGTAAATATTAAGTGGAATATAAAAGTGTTATTATGGTTAAAAGAAATGTACTAGTAGTTGCTCTACTACTAACAGTTAGTAGTATTTTGGCGCAGAGTGAATACTCAGTTTATTTGGGTGGCTCATATCCATTAGGTGATTATGGAAGGTTTAGCACAAATAATGAAGAGATTGCATGGTATGATAAAACCTCAAATGCAGGAGCTGGAGTAGGCTTTGATATAGGTATTAAAATGAAGAGTGATATAAAATCCATTGAAGGATTAGGCTTTATAATTACAGCAGATCTTTTCTATAATGGGCATAATAATGATTTAAAGGATCTGAAAAAAGATTATGAAGAAGAGCTAGAAGATTTTAGCAGTGATTTTAAATTTAGAATGCCTAAATATATCAATATTCCTGTTATGTTAGGACTAAATTTTGAAACTCAGTTAAAATCAGATATTGATTTATGGACTGAGCTGGCAGTAGGTGCTAATCTGGGAAAAACAACAAAATATCTGAGAGAATACGGATACGATGATTATGATGATTATTATGATTATCATTTATGCTATTCAATGACCTATAATACAACATTATCATTAGCTTACCAATTTGGTATTGGCGTTAAGCTGTCAGATAAAATAAGTTTAGGAATCCACTATTATTCTTTAGGATCAAGAAGACTTGAAGGTGAAGAATATTATGAAGAACATTATTCAGGTAATGATGATGATTATGATGAAGATTTTAAGTTAGGAAGAATAAATCCTAATATGCTAAACTTTAGAATAGGGTATTGTTTCTGAAATGAATAGATAGAAAAAATCAGTAATTATTTTATTATCAAACAGTAAATGGGCCGAATCAATCAAAACTTGGTTCGGTTCATTACTATATTTATATCTCCCCCAGAATAACATATGCGCGATTCCCGTTAGCGTATATAGTAAGTGCGGGGGTGCTTAATTTTATTTGAATGGGAGTGGGAGGTTGAGCATGCGGGTAGGGGTGACGCCTATTTCACCGTATAGTTCTTTGGCTTTGTCTCCGGCGTGGCCGTGCATGCATACACCTAAAATTGCTGATTCTGAACAGCTATATCCCTGTGCTAATAATGCAGTGATAATGCCGGTTAGCATATCGCCCATTCCGCCTGTTGCCATTCCTGGGTTTCCTGTCGTGTTAAATACTACAGTTCCATTAGTTGTAATGATAGCAGTAAATGCTCCCTTAAGAACTATTGTAGTGTTGTGCTTCACTGCAAAGTTAATGGCAGTTTCTATACGTTCAGTCGTGTTGTTGTGTGGGTGAGTTAGTCTGTCTAATTCTGCTTCTTGTGGGGTTAGTATGCAGTTCTCCGGAATTTTG